>NZ_JANFZX010000042.1:0-24893 GCF_024461615.1 Anaerotruncus sp. DFI.9.16 | reverse complement strand
CCCGGCGGACTGCATGGGCGTACCCACGGATAGGGACGGCGATGACGCGGATAAACCCGTCTGTACCTGCGCGATCGCCTGTTCGGAGGACGCGCCGAACGGAGACTGCCCTGTCTGCCGGGAGGACCCGGCGGACTGCATGGGCACCTCGGAGGGGGACGGCGATGACGCGGATAAACCCGTCTGTACCTGCGCGATCGCCTGCTCGGAGGGCGCGCCGAACGGGGACTGCCCCGTCTGCCGGGAGAACCCGGCGGACTGCGGCCGCGCGCCGGCGGTCCTGCCGGACGCCGGGGCGGCAAACGGGCTCCTGGCGGCCGAAGGTGCGGGCGCGCCGGAGGAACCCGAAATCGTTGTGTATTTCCACAGCAACTGGCCCGACGCGGAAGATGAGACGGTCGTCAGCGCGCCGGTCCAATCGAAGAGTTTGTATATTTGGCTGTCCGGCCCCTGGGATGTGTTCGATTCCTCGCTGGATTTGAATACATGGAAATTTGTCGGCTGGAATACCCAGAGGGACGGAAGCGGAAGAAGCTATGCTTACCATGACAAGGCGTATATCAAAAATTATGGGGATGGCCTGCCGATAGAATATCATTTTTATGCGCAGTGGGATACAAACTCAGGCCCGATGGGCTATCGCGTCACTCTGGATCCAAACGGTGGAAAAATTTGGGACGATGATGAGCAGAATTATATCGACGCCCCTTTGGAAATCCATCTTCCGGAAGCCATCCTCTCATGGGAATATGACTTAGTTGACGTTGAGTATGAAGGATTTGGTTTTACAGGCTGGTGCCGCGACAAAGAGGGAAATGGGAAAATTTATCTGGATGAGGACATCGCCCTCTGGGAGGAGACGACCACCCTCTATGCGCAGTGGAAATCGTGGGCTGTTCCATCGGTGATCTTTCATCGGAACCTTTCGGAGAATGACGATTGCACCGTTGTTTGGGATGGACCTTATGTTCCGTGGCCGGATGAGATATCCGGCTTTGAGATAACCGAGGAACAGGCCGACCGTTTCCTTTTTTGGACGACGGAGCGGGACGGCGGCCAGATTTTGGGATCGTGGGGGGAAATCCCCGCGGATTTATATGCGCAGTGGACAAAAGCGGAGGACGGCCGGTCCGTAACCTATTATGCCGATGATCCTTACCAGGGACCCAATGTCGATTATCAGGTGTTCGACCTCTCGTCGGAAACGGCCCTGCGGACTCCGGAGGAACTGGGCTTTGACCGGGAGGGATTCCTGGGCTGGTCCGCGCGGGTCTATTTTACTCATCCCGATGAAGAGATTTACCACTGGTTTACTCAAACGGATTTTGAACAACGCAAGAAAGACCCGGATGTGCTGGGGATTGAACTCACCGCCCGCTGGGCAACCGGCGGCCATATCCTTTACGATGGAAACGGCAACACGGAGGGGAGTGTCCCGATGGATCCTGCCTTCCATTCCATCGACGAAGATGTAACGTTGCCCTTCCCCGCGGACCTCAAAAAAGACGGCGGCGTCCTGACCTCCTGGAACACGGCGGCGGATGGGAGCGGGAAAGGCTACTTCCCGGGTGGGAGAGGCCCCCGGCTGTCCGAGGATTTGACGCTCTACGCCCAGTACGCCGCGCTTGTCGAGCCCGATTCCTGCCGTGTGACCTACGACGCCAACGGCCTCGGCGGGACGGCGCCCGCCGATCCCACCGTCTACCGGTACGGCGAGGGCGCGGTGGTGCTTTCGCCCGACGGGCTCGTGCAGGGCCCCGGCCGCGAGTTCCTGCTCTGGAACACGCAGCCTGACGGGCAGGGGCTGGATTACCTGCCGGGCGGGACGCTGCGGGTCGCCGGCGACGTTACGCTTTATGCGATCTGGGGCAGGACGTATACGCTGACCTATGATGCGAACGCGGCGGAATACACCGGGGAACTGCCCGCGCCGAAAAAATATCTTCAGGGGATCACTGCCCCTGTGGCGGGCTACACCCTCCACCGGGACGGCTGGCTCCAGCTGGGCTGGTCCACCGAACCGGACGGAGGGATCATATACGGTTCCCGGTATGGCAATGATATAGTCCCAGTGACGGAAGACACGACCCTTTACGCGGTGTGGGTCAGCCCTCTGCGCGTCCGGTACGAAACCGGGCTTCCCGCGGACGACCCGGACCAGGCAAGGCTTGAAGCGCTGCTGCCGACGGACGAGGAGAGCTACCGTTACGCGGGTTCCACGGACCCGGCCTATCCCTCCGAAATCGAGGTCAAGGCCCCCAGCGAGCCGTTTACACGGGACGAATATTATTTCGACGGCTGGAAATACGAGAAAAAATATTACTGGGGCAAGCCGTATGACGTCGAGGTCCTGCCCGGCGAAACCATTGACATGTGGAATTACGATCCGGATGAGCCGACGCTTGTCCTGCGCGCGGTATGGCGGGCGAAAGCCGACATCCGCCTGATCCCCTATGACGCGAATCTCCCGGAGGGAAAAACACTGATCGGGGAGCTGCCGCCGGACTTCAGAGCGCCAAAAAACAGGAACTTTGATTATTATCCGCCTGACGAACCGATCCCCGGCTGCGAGGGCTATCTCTTTGCCGGATGGGACGTCGTTGAAAAGAAGGACGGGACCACCCGGATTACCATGTCCTGGGTCGATGGGCTTGGTTTTGTATCGGGCTCTTCCGCATATCTGAACCGGGGCACCGACTATGTCATCCGTGCCCGGTGGGTTAAGCCGGAAGAGATGCGCACCATGACCGTCCGGTTTCTCGACGAGGACGGCAGCGTTCATGTGGGGCCCGACGGGAAGGCGTGCACAGTCGACTATTCAGTGCCGAAGGGTGTCCGTATTTATGCCGAAAATCTCCCCGACTTCTCGTTCGGAGAGCAAAATCCGGATTGGTATATTAATTACTTCTGGCCCAATGAAGAATTTGTGGACTGGTCTTTTACAGTAGACGAGGACATGACGATCATCATGCGGGCATTCGCTCCTACCCGGGGCGCGGACTTCTCCGTAGACTTCCAGGCGGGCGCATTCGGCAGCCTGCGGCCTGCCGACGGCGGACCGCTCGTCCGGATCGTTTCCGGAGGGGCCATGATGAGCCAGCCTCTCGCGCAGACCCTGGATATCGGGGTTCCCGAGCCGGTGGCGGACGCAGGCTATCATTTCGTCGGCTGGAACTTGGAAATTGAATACATGCAGGGGCCCTCCAGAATGTCGGCGCCGGTCGAGACGAGCCACGCCGAAGAGCGGCTTTTTTTCCTGTCGCAGGTGGATCCGGCGGCCTATGTTCCCGTATGGCCGTTGGACAACTATTATATCTCTAAGCTCACCTTCACCGCGATGTTTGCCCACGACCCGGCGTCCGACCCCGGCGGGGACGATCCCGCCCCGAATCCGGGCGGCGGGGGCGGCGGAGGCGGCGGAGGCGGCGGGGGCGGTTCCGCCCCGAAGCCGCCCGAGCGTCTCCTCAAGCCGCTCGATCCGAAGCCGTTGGAAGACCCGGAGCCGCTTGAGACGATCGTCATCGAGGAAAAGCCGATCCCGCTGACGGGGGACGGCTCCCTGCCCGGGCTCGCGCTGCTGGCGCTGGCCGTCTCCGGATGCGGAATCCTCCTTTCCCGGCGCAGAAAGCCGTAGCGGGAGGCCGCGCAAAACAGCACAAGAGCCGTATGGGCGTTTGCCCATACGGCTCTTGTGCGTGTGATCGGGCGGGCGCCGCCGAAGAAAAACGGCGCGCGGATGCCTATCCCTTGACGCGGGCGAGGCGCAGCCCCAGCTTCTCCGCGAGCGCAAAGACGATTTCATCGCCGAACAGGGAGGCCAGCGTGGGGAATATCTGTATCAAAAAAGCTCTCATAGCGGCTCCTTTCTAAAAACGGGTTCCATCGAATTGCTTTCAGTATACGGGCGGTTTGTGGCGCTGGTATGGAAAAACCGGCAACAATCCGAGAAAAAACGGTGAACGGACAATGAACCCGCGCGGGAAGAAGCGCCGGGACAGAAAAAAAGTGTGCCCCCGAAGGGACACACTTAAGAGCGACTGGTTACCTTCTATTCGAGAAGCACTCACTGCAATAAACAGGGCGGTCGCCGCGCGGCTCGAAGGGGACCCGGCAGGTTTTTCCGCACTCGGAGCAGACCGTCTCAAACATCTGGCGCTCGGAATTGCCGCCGCGCGCATTTCCTTTTCTGGCATCGCGGCAGGGCTTGCAGCGCTGCGGCTCGTTGGTGAATCCTTTTTCGGCGTAGAATTCCTGCTCGCTCGCAGTGAACTGAAATTCGTTTCCGCAGTCTTTGCAAATGAGTGTTTTGTCGTTGTACATGAGATACCTCTTTAAAAATATTATGCTAGTTGACAAGCATTAATTTAGTATACGTCAAAAATGCGAAAAAGTCAATGGGAAAATGCGGCCGGACCATAAATTTCCGTCAATAGAGGAACAAGCCCAGCACGCCGGTGACCGCCATCAGCAGGACGGGATTCAGCTTCCACCTGCGCAGGGCGAAAAGGGAGGCGGCGAACACCGCCAGCGCGGCCCAGTCGGGCATCGCGCCGGGCGCGGGGGCGCCGGTCCCGAAAAAGGCGAGCAGCAGGATGGTACCCGCCGCCGACATGATCAGCCCCAGCGAGGCCGCCTTGAGTCCGCCGAGCACCTCGAACACATATACGGACCTCCGGTAGCGGCGGAAGAACGCATACAGGACCAGGGAGAGCGCCACGCCGCACAGCACGCAGCCCACGGTGGCGGCGACGGCCCCGGGGACGCCCGCGATCTGCAGGCCCACAAAGGTGGAGGTATTGACGGCCAGCGGCCCCGGCGTCATCTGCGAGATGGTGATGATGTCGGTAAAGACCTTTTCGCTCACCCACCCCGCCCGCTCCACCACCTGCTCCTGGATCAGGGGGATGATCGCGTAGCCGCCGCCGATGCTGAGCGCGCCGATCTTGAAAAAGGTATAGAACAGCGTCCAGATCCGGTTCACCGGCGCGCCCTCCTTTTCAGCAGTACCCGTCCCACGCAGAGCAGGCAGCTCGCGGCAAGGATCAGGGCCACGTTGACATTCAGCACGAAGCTGGCCAGAAAGGCGCACGGGATCATGGCGGTCAACAGCGGCGAGCGTTCCTTGAGCAGCATGCGGCACATGTCGATGATCAAATCCACGATCAGCGCGGCCACGCCCGCCTGCATGCCCTTGAGGACCGCGGCGATCACCGCGTTGGCCGCGAAGGCCGCGTAAAAGGCGGAGACCAGCCCCAAAATGGCAAGCGGGGGCAGGATGGCGGCGATACAGCTGAGGACGGCCCCGCCCAGGCCCGCCGTGCGGAAGCCCGCCAGCGCGGAGAGGTTGATGGCGATCGCGCCCGGCGTGGACTGCGCCACGGCCGCCATGCTCACCAGCTCCTCCTCGGTGAAGCACCGCCTGCGCTCCACGAAATAGCGGCGGATCATGGGGACCACCACATAGCCTCCGCCAAAGGTGAACGTGCTGATGAACAGGTTGACGCCCAACAGCCAGAGGTAGGGCTTTTTTGTTTTCTCCAAGTTTGCACTCCCTTTCCATACCCTATGATTATAGGACTGGAAAATCGATCTGTAAAATGATATAATTATATGGATCACATCAATTTGATTCATGTCAGGGGGAACGTGATGAACCTGCGGCATTTGGAGATTCTGGAGGCGGTCGCGCGGGCGGGCACCTTTACCGGGGCGGCGCAAAAGCTGTTCCTCACCCAGTCGGCGGTTTCCCACGCCGTGGCGGAGCTCGAGCGGCAGGCGGGCGCGCCGCTCTTCGACCGGATGCCGCGCGGCGTGCGCCTGACGCCCTGCGGAACGCTGCTTTTGGAGGAGGCACAGGGGATTCTGGCCGCCTGCCGCGAGCTGGAGGGGCGGCTCGCCGGCCTGGAGGAGGAAGCGCCCGTAAAGCTGGTGTCCAGCATCACAATCGCATCCTTCCCGCTGCCGGAGATCCTGCGGCGGGTGCGGGAAATACTGCCCGGGCTGCAGGTGCAGGTGCGGGTGGTGAGCGCGGCCAGCGCCGTTGAAATTTTGCAGAGCGGGGAAGCGGACCTGGCGCTGATCGAGGGCGCCGAGCCAAAGGGGATCTTTCGCAGCGAGCCCTTCGGGTCCTACCGGCTGTGGGCGGCCTGCGCCCCCGGCTTCCCGCTGCCCGCGGAGCCGCTGACGCCGCGGGAGCTGTGCGCCGCGCCGCTGCTGCTGCGGGAGCGGGGAAGCGCGATTCGCGACACGCTGGACAGCACGCTCTTTCTCGCCAACCAGACGGCGCGCCCTCTGTGGGAGAGCGTGAACTCCACCGCGCTGATCCAGGCCGCCCAGGCGGGCCTGGGGATCACCGTCCTGCCGGACCTGCTGCTGGCGGAGCCGGTCGCGCAAAAACGGCTGCGGGTGGTTGCGCTGGACGGCGTCGACATGCGCAACGAGATGCTGGCGGTGCGCAACAGGAACCAGCGCCCTTCGCGCGGCCTGCGGGTGCTGCTGGATGCCGTCGGCGGAATCACGGCGTAAAAAAAGGGAGACGATTTTCGTCTCCCTCTTTTGCATTTTGAGGGATGATTCGGACAATCCGGGAAATAATATTCCAAAAAGATTGGAGGAGGCATCCCAATGTTCAAACATGAAAAAATGTTGTTCCATCCGGTACGGGTCGAAAAACCCAACCCGCAATACGCCGTCCTGCTGCAGGAGCAGCTGGGCGGGGCCAACGGCGAGTTGAAATCGGCCATGCAGTATATGTCGCAGAGCTTCCGCATCAAGGACGCGGCGATCAAGGACCTCTTTATGGATATCGCGGCGGAGGAGCTCAGCCACATGGAGATGGTGGCGACGACGATCAACATGCTCAACGGCCACGACGTCGACAGCCAGCAGGTCGCGGCGGGCGAGATCCAGAGCCATGTCCTGCTCGGACTCAACCCGGGGCTCATCAACGCGTCGGGCTATTCCTGGGTGGCCGACTATGTCACGGTCACGGGGGACCTGTGCGCAGACCTGCTTTCCAACATCGCGTCGGAGCAGCGCGCCAAGGTGGTCTACGAATATCTCCACCGGCAGATCGAGGATAAGCACGTCCGCGAAACCATCGACTTCCTCCTCAACCGCGAGGAGGCGCACAACGCCCTCTTCCGCGAGGCGTTCAACCGCGTGCAGGACTCCGGCTCGAATCGGGATTTCGGCGTCACGGAGGACTCCCGGCTCTATTTCAATCTCTCGACGCCTTCCCCGGCCAACGGCTTCGGTGACACAAAGGCCGCGCCGCCCAGCTTCAACAACCCGAATACGCGTCCTTCGTAGCGCGGCAGCCGCCGCGCGGGGGAGCAAAAAAGGAGGCGGACAAGCATGCTTGTCCGCCTCCTTTTACTCTTCGGGCGTCCCGGGGTGGCCCCCGAGGCGCTGGCGAAATGCCTTGATCACATCCAGGATATAGAGCTGTTCCTCTTCGGAAAGTTCCTTGGCGAGCTCGTAAAGCTCCGCCAGAACGCGCGCGCTCCGGGACGCCGCACGTTTGTCCTCCATCTCGCCGCCGCCGGTCATGAGCCAGTTTTGGCTGATTTTGAGCGTTTGGCAGATGGCGTTGATGACGATCGGCTGCGGTGAAGTTTTGTCTTTTTCCAGATTGTAGATTACCCCGCGCGAAACGCCGATCTCCTCCGCAAGGGAGTTCTGCGTGTACCCTCTTTTTTTACGGGCATAGTTTAAGCGCGCACCCAGCGTATCCATAGCATCACCTCATGGAAATTATAACCTATTTGCAATGCTTTTTCAATGATTATTTTCACTGACAGTGAAATTTGTTTGCAAAAGTATTCATTGACACTGAAAAATAGGCATGTTATAATTCAATTATAAAGCATTAAGGAGGGAAAAGGATGACGGAGTGGGAAAATCAGAGCCATTTGTCCGGATACGCCGGGGAAATCATCGAACAAGCAGCGGAATTGCCGTTGGAGGATCAGGTGCGGTTACTGCTCATTGCACGCGGAATGGCGTTCACCAGAAACCTGATGCGCTCCATCTCGGATGGCCCCACCCCGTCCGGGAAGAGCGCCTGAGCGGCCGCATCCATTAGACGTGGCCGTTATTCCCAGGAAGGATGAAGCGTGCAGGCCCTTCCGGCGAGCATCTGAATACTCTGCACAGACGGAGAAAATCCTTTTTATCGGGACGGATCCTTCGGAGAGGGCGGTCCTGACCAGGAGGGGACATTTTAAGGAGGTTAGAGACACATGAGAAAGACCGAGCGGATTCTGTCTGCCATGTTGGCCCTGATCCTGACGCTCACCATGTCGATGGGCGGCACGGTATCGGCCGCGGACGCGGGAAGCGCGGAAATCCGGGCGTCCATCGAGGGCGGAGACCTGACGGAACCGTCCTTTGTGGGCGGGATGGTTCTTCGCATGAGGAGCTTCTTCAGCGCCGGAACGAACGGCGAGACCTGGCCTCACGGCGACGCGCTCGCCATGACCGAATATCAAAACGGTCCGGTCAGCAAGGAGTTCAACATTGTCAAGACGCCGGCGGGCGCGACCGCCACGGCGAGCGGCGGCTATGACGACCAGGGCCGCCAGATCGTTTCGGTGGAGGTGCTCGGGGCGGCGGATGCCGACGGGAACATCCCGGTGAGGGCCGCCGCCGTAAATCCCGGCGAAGCGACCGTCGTCTACACCATCCGCAAGAGCGGATACAGCCCGGCGACCGTGGAGCAGAAGGTGCAGGTCTTTGACCGGATGCGCCTTGCCAGCGAGGATTTCCCGGAAAAGGACGAGCTGATTTACGCGGGCACCGCGCGCGACTTCACCTATAGCGTTTCCGGAACCAACGGCGATATCCTCACGGAAAACGCCAAATTGGAAATGTCCCCGATCAGCGCGGCCACGCTGGACGCCGCGCCCGGCACCGGGCGCGGAACGCTTAACGCGATCTCGGCGGTCTACGGCGCGGACGTGTCCCTGACTGCCGGAAGGATCGCGGACAAGCCCTATCCGATGTATTTCTATGACGATTCGGAGGCGCTGGGCCGGACGATCTCCGTCTCGGATTCCGTCCTGTTCAAGGATCTGAAGTCCTCCCACCCCGGCCTGGCGGCGGCGCTTTCGGGCGATAAGGGCGGCCAGACGATCACGGCGGGCTTTACCTACGGACAGTTCGCCGACGACCAGTACCTCGAGTTTGCGACCGTGCCGAAACAGAAGGTGGCGCTCTCGATCGATTCGGTCACCTTCCGCGGGGAGGAGATCGGGATCTCGGAAAGCGGCTTTGCCGTTTCGATCACGGGCGACACCGGGATCGCCAGGCTGACCGTCCCCAAGACGGCCGGCGCGGGCGACTACGCCATCCGGCTGCTCGCCTCCCGCCCCAACGCCTATCTGGAGACGCCGCTGACCGTCAACCTCACGGTCGCGCAGGCGCAATTCACCGGCGTGGGACTTGCCTACAGCACGGGCGATCCGGAAGGACCCGCCTGGGCGGATGCCGTGGACGGCAAAATTTCCGCCAAGTTCAACGCGCGGTATGAAAAGGCGTTTGACGTTTCGCTCACCAGCGGCGACGAGCGCCCGAACGGCGTCACCACCTTCGCCTCCTACCGTGTGTCCGGGCTGCCGGAGGGCGCCTCCTTCGAGGGGAACGTCCTCTCCCTGTCGGGCAAAAACCCGGTGGGCAGCTATCTCATCCCGGTCACCCTCTATGACCCGGCGGGCAACTATGCCGACGCCGAGCTGGCGCTCACCTACCAGGTGGACAACACCTATACGATCGCGCTGAAGGACGTCACCGGCAATCTCGTCGGGAACGCCGAGATCGTCAACGGCTCGGACATCGTCGCGACGGTCCACCTGCCCTATGAGGACGTGACGGGCAGCAACAAGCTGAACCTCGTCTTCTACCAGGACGGCGAGGACGGCCGCATGAAGGCCGCGACTGCCGCTGCCAAGCTGGCCACCGGCGAGGGCGCCGTCACCGTCAAGAACAACGTCGTCACCGTTCCCAAGCGCCTGCCGGTGCTCGCGGAGGGGGAGACCTACGACCTTGTTACGACGGTCAGCGCCGACAACTACAACGATGCGCGGCTGACGGTCAAGATCATCGTCGACAAGGCGGCGATCACCGTGACCGACGTGGCGAGTTCGACCACCAACAGCAGCTACCAGACCATCGCTCCCGCGGCGGACGGCGAGACCTACGAGGCCGACCGGTTTGCCTATGGGGAGAACAAATACTTCCGGATCACCTCCGACTCCAAGAGCAGCGCGCAGTTTACGGCGGCCTCGCTCGTCTCCGCCGACGAGCCGGAAACCGACCTGCGGGACGCCTACCTGGTGAAGGAGAGCTTTGCCAAGGGCAAGAGCCTCATCCAGCTGGCGCCCGGGCTTCCCACGGGGGACTATGAGCTGACGCTGACGGGCGAGAGCTCCTCGTCCGACAAGGGCGGCAACTACCAGACCAAGACGATTGTCATCAAATTCACGGTGGCGCAGTCTCCGCTTTCGGTGGAGATGCAGGTGACCGGGGACGGCGTGAAGGCCGGGACCGGCGCGAACAACTTCGTCGTCACCCAGAAGGTCGCGGATTCCGGCCTCGTCTACACCTACCGGGTGGAGGTCACCGGGCCCGAGGGCGCGGTCGACACCGCGCAGGTGGCCCTCGACCCGTCCTCCGCACAGGCGGGCGATTTCGACGAGGCCACCGGGACGCTGACCATTCCGGCGGACACCGAACCGGGCGTCTACACCTATGTCTTTAACGGCACCGACAAGAGCTTCCAGCCCGGCAAGGTCACGCTGGTCGTCACGGTCGGCGACTACGCGCGGATCACCAGGATCACCTCCAACACGAGCACCGTCAAGGCGTTCGCGCCGGGCGAGGACGACAAGGGCTTCGACTTCCGCACCCGCGCGCCGGAGGGGGTCAAGACGGTCCTGACCCTCACCAGGGACCCGGCGAACGCCAAGGTGGCCCTCGCCGTCACGAACGGCAGGGGCGAAGCGGTCAAGACGATCAAGCTGAACACGGTCGGCGACAAGATCGTCGTCCCGGCCAGCCAGGCGGCGGGCACCTACCATCTGACAATGGAGGTCACCCACGCGTCCCGTTCGGCGATGACCTACACGCTCGATCTGCGGGTCGTGGGCAAGAATGAAATCACCTCGATCCACGACGAGGGGGAGGTCTACTCGACCGTGCCGGCGGACGGCGCGGCCACGCTGGACATCGACCTCTCCAAGCTGAACGACTTTGACGGCGCGTTCCTGGTCGCCACCAACGAGGGCACGACCCACATCGACGACACGATCGACGTGGAAAACTGCGTCCCCGCCGGCGCGGTCACCTGGGACTTTGCGACCGACACGCTGAACGTCGACGTGACGAAAGCGGGCCGCATCACCACCGACCTCGTGGTCGACAAGGGCAGGCCCTCCGAGACGATGACCAGACTGACGGTCAACGTCATCCCGGCGGTCACCGTGACGGACAAATCCGGCGAGCTGACCCTTTCGGACGGCGTCTACACCGCCGAATCCAAGGCGGGCGAGGGCAATCAGATCACGATCGCGGCGAACCCGTCCGCGGGCTGCACGGTCGAGACGAGCCTTTCCTCCGCAGAGATCCAGCAACTGCTGCAAAACAAAAAGATCACCGTTCTCGGCAACGTGATCACCGTTGCGAACGACGCACCCGCCGGTACGGTGGAAATCCCCTTCCGGATGAGCGGCACTTCCGACCGCAACATCACGCTTGGCTCCGGCTTCACCGTCCGGGTGCGGGTCGGCGCGGGGGACATCACCGCTTCGGTCTCCTCTCCGCTGATGGACGCGCCCGCCGTGGTGACGGAAAACAAGGTCGAGCTCACCCACGGCTACGGCGCGGATGAGGTCTTCACCATCAGCACCACGCCCGAGACGACCCTGTCGCTCGTGAGCGAGAGCGTCAACAACCTCATCTTCAACAGCGCGAACAAGACGGTCACCGCCAAGGCCAACCTGGCGGCCGGCACCTATACCCTCCGGCTGAAGGCCGAGGCGCAGTACTATACCCCCTTCCTCTTTGACGTCGTCGTGGAGGTCGTGCCCGCCGCCGAGGTGGCATGGACCGTCGCCGGCGCGGACGGCGCGGAGATTTCTCCCGACAAGACCGGCGTCTACCAGCTGCCGGTCAACCGCAGCGAGGGCGGGAGCTTCACGGTTTCGACCGTGCCCGCGAACGCCAAGGTCACCCGCACCGACAAAAACGCGGAGATCACCTCCGGCGACAACCGGACCTTCACCGTCCCCGCGAACCTGTCCGGGGACAGCCTGCAGGTGACGCTCAAGGGTACGAATAAGAACTATCTCCCGAGCGAAATCACGATCAGCGTCAACCTGGTCAGCGACGCGCGGCTGACGCCCGCCGCGACGGTCGGTGACAAGACCTATTACGCAGACGCGGACGGCGTCATCTCCGTCACCCTCAAGGATCTCGAAAAGGCCGCCCTGTCCACCAATGCGGCGGACGCGGTCATCACGAAGCAGATCTCCGAACAGGCCGGGTTCAACATTGCGAATTCCGGCGTCCGCGCCAACGGCGCCAAGGCGGGGACCTACGACTTCCCGTTCAGGGCCACGGCGGAAAACTATCTGGACACCGACTTCACCCTGCGCGTGACGATCGCCCCGATCGTCGAGTACAAGGTGGACGACGACACGGATTACGCGGCCGTTACCGAGAGGACCGTCGAGGTCGGCTATGGCGACGGCGCCCAGATCCCGGTGCTCGCCAAGCTCGCCAACGGCGACAACGCGGTCACCCTTTCGGCCGGCGCCACCCCGCTCTACACCGCTTGGAGCAACGGGGTCCTGACCATCCTGCCGAGCGCCCCGGCGGGCAGCTATACGATCAAGCTCACCCCAAGGGCGGACGGCGTTTCGATCCCTGGCGCGCGCCTGACCCTGACGGTCAAGGTTCTGAGCGGCAGGATCGCGGTCGATGCGGCTTCCAACCTGTCGGGCGATCTCCCGAAGCAGGACGGCCCGGACGGCGTCGTCTTCACGGCCTCCCACTTTGCGGGCGAGACGCAGACGATCACCTTCTCCGACAAGGTCGGCGCGGCCTACGGCTTCACCGGAACGAGCTGGCCGATGGGCTTCGCGCTCAGCGGCAGGACGCTGACGATCGCCCCCGAGGCGATGGCCGGGGAGTATTCGCTCCCCTTCCAGGCGTCGAAGAAAAACTATGAGCCGACCGCCGTCACCCTGCAGGTGAAGGTGGCGACCGACACGGCCTCCTTCTATGACACGGAAGTCGCCGTCAACGACGACGCGCAGCAGGCGTCGTCCGAGCCGTCCGTCGGCGCGGCGGTCGACAACCGGCGCGTCTATGACATCCGGGTGAAACCCGGTCAGACGGTCTCCGTCACCACCGGCGTAAACATCGCCGCCGACAGGATGACGGTGGACGCGCCCGACGGATGGACGGTCAGCAAGACCGATTCCATGGTCACCTTCTCCTTCCCCGAGACGGCCGTAACCGGCGAGACCTACACCGTCAAGGTGGACTACCCGCGCAGCGTGGACAACCGCGCGACCCAGGCGGTGGTCAACATGACCGCCGTGGACAAGAGCCAGCTCGCGCAGCCGGTCATCTCCGGCCTCAGCCTGGCGGTCGATCCGTCCGACGAGACGAGCGGCACGGTCACAGTCAGCTGGAACGCGGTGGAAGGCGCCGCCTACTACCAGCTTTACGCCGGCGGCGAACTGAAGGTGGAAACCGATTCGGCCAGCGCCCGGCTGGGCATTGGCGCAGGTTACGCCGGCAGCCTCCCGACGGTTGAGGAGAACGCTTCCCTCACGGTGAAGGCGTTCCCGGCCAAGGGCAGCGGAAACGCGGAATCCCCCGTCTCCGACCCCAAGACCCTGACGATTACCCGCACGGCGCTGGACGACGTCCGGTTCACCGGAACGGTCAGCCGCACCCCCGCCGACGGTAAGACGCGCTTCTTCTTCCAGCCCGTTGCGGACGCGGCCGGCTACGCGGCCACCGAGGACGGCGAGCCGGTGGAGAAGGCGCTCATTCAGGATTCCAGCAGCGGCGGCAAGTACTACCTGACCAGACTTGCGCCCGGCGGCGGGCTTACGGTCGGGCTCCGCGCGCTGGCGAAGGAGGGGTCGCTCCTCCACACGGATTCGGCCGAAGAGAGCTTCAAGACCTATCAGGCCGACGCGCTCAAGGAACTGACCGTCCTGATCAACGGCGAAGCGGTCGGCGGCGACGGCGTCACCGATACCTTCAAGGCGGGCACCCTGACGGCTCCGAAGCAGTATTCCGTCGCGGTCGGGGAGACCGGAGGGACCATCAGCATCGCAGTCTCAGCGGACGACGAGTCCTACAAGGACATGGTCAGTTCCACGGACGGCGTCGCGGTCGAAGTCCCGGCGGATGTGGAACCCGGAACCTATGCCTTTACGATCACCGTAACCCCGTCCGGAAACTTTGACGGCGTCTATCAGGAGACGGTCAAGGCGCTGACGATCGTTGTCGCCGAGAAGGATTCCTTCGACGTGAGCGGCGCCGCCCTCACCCTCGAGACGCAGTTCACGGCGGATGAGGAAGTCAAGGGGGTCCGCGCCTCGTGGGATGCGGTCCCGAACGCGGAAAGCTACGACCTTCTTGTAAACGGCACGCTGGTCGAGCATACCGCGGAGACCGCGGCGACGATCCTCCCCGCCAAGATCAAGGCGGGCGACACGGTTTCCGTCGTCGCGAAGGCCCCCGGCTACAACGACGGCACGCCGGTCACAGCGGTCTACGAATACGCGCCCGCCAAGCTGGCGGCCCCCGTGGTTACCTTCGTCTACGACGGTGAAACCGGGGAGCTGACCGCCTCGTGGGAGGCCGTCGAAGGCGCCGCCTACTACCGTGTGGACCCGAGCGCCGATTGGGGCGACTACAACACCACCAACAACCAGGCGCTCACAGCGGTCCGGAATATTCAGAGCGGCACGGCGGTCGACTACCCGATCGCGGTCTGGGCGATGGCCAGGAGCGGTTCGGCGAAATACGCCGATTCCGACAGGACGGAAGCGGTCTACCACTATGACCGCCCGACCCTGACGGCCGACACCACGACCACGACGATCAACCACCTGTCCAGCGCGTATCCGAACGGCAAGACCTATACGATCAAGGTCGAGCCGGCGGGCGCGGCGATCGCGATCGCCGACAGGACCCCATCCGTCCCGGGCATTGTGCCCAACCAGGACGGCACGATCTCCATCTACAGCACCGCCAAGGAGACCGGCGCCCCGCTCATCTATGACGCGACGGCGACGCTTGACGGCTACCAGACGCTCAACTTCCAGATCGCGGTCAGCGTCCTGCCCGCGCCACCGGCGACCTTCCAGTACCAGCTGGGCAAGAGCGGCGAGTGGACGGACCTCACGGACGGGCAGACGATCACCGCAACGGAAGGGGAAGCCCTCCTGCTCTATCTCCAGTCGGACAACACCAGTTTTAATCCCAAGACGATGATCAAAAAGGACGCGGACGGCAGCGCGGACATCAACGTGGCCTCCGCGGGCATCTACGCCCCCGGCTCCGCCCCGGCCGGCAGCGCCTCCTTCACGATCACGGTTCCGGAGAACGATCTCTTTGCCGAGACCACGCTGCACTTCACCGTGGAGATCGCGGAGAAGCCCGCGCTCGACCTCTCCGGGATGACGACGGCGTATACCTACAGCCTCAAGGGTGCGGAGTCCATCCAGTACTCGAAGGTCATCACCGATGAGGTCCGGGCGGCCTATCCGGGCGCGACCGTGGGCTTCAGCGTCGATCCGAGCGTGCTGAACTACGGCCCGGCCAAACCCGTCGGCGGCGAGACCTACACGGTCACCGTCTCGAATGTGGCGGGCCACAAGGACGGCAGCTTCGAGGTTACGATCACGGTGGTCGACGACCGCGACGAGCTCTCGGTCGATGACTTCACCTTCACCCATCCCTACAAGAAGACCAGCACCGCTTATCCGGTCGCGGTCGATGGCGCGGCGGTTACCGTCACGACCACCCCGCTCCCGGCAGGCATCAGCTGGAGGTCCGATAACAGCACCCTCTATGTGAACAGCGACGCCAAGGTCGGGGAGTACACCCTCGACGCGACGGCAAGCAAGCCCGGTATGAAGGACGCCTCCTTCCGGATCATTGTCACCGTCACGGATGAGCGGCAAGGGCTGACCATCCTGCTGAACGGCGGCGCGGTCACCGCGGACCCGGTCGAGACGCCTTACGGCGTGCGGAAGGACTTCGCGCTGTCGACGGCGGAAAGCCTGACCAGCCCGACGATCGAGCTGACGACGACCGACGAAGCCGGAAAGGTCAACTTCAGCAAGGACGGAAAAACCATCATGATCTATGAGGGCGGCGCCGAGGGTACGACCTATACGGTCCATGCGAAGATCACCCCGACAGGCGACGACGCGAGGGCCTATAAGGCCACCGAGGCGGACATCACCTTCGTGGTGGGCGCGCCCAAGCGGATCGAGGACGTCCCGGCGGACGTCGCGGAGACCTACTATGCCGACGAGACGGGCGAGCAGACCCTGACGCTGGACATCCCGGCGGGCCTCACCCTCAAATCGCTGGCGGCGGGCTTCGACAATTCGAAAACCCAATTCGCAATTAACCTGAGCGCGAAGACGATCAAATTCACCCCGTCCAATGTAGAGCCGGCGGTTTACGGCTTCACGGCGACGGTCGGCAAATCCGGCGGTTACGCGGATGCAACCTTCACCGTGACCATCACGGTGAACGACGCCTCCGCCCGTCCGGAAATCACCCTCAACGAGTCCACCGACATCATCGTCGACCTCAAGGACTTCCACGGTGAGACGAGATCCTTCACCACGGGCGAGGGGATCGCGGTGACCCTCAGCGGCATTTCGAGCGCCCCGGCCACCGGCCAGATCCGCGCCGAGAACGGCGACCTGCGCATCGGCGCGGACATCACCGAGGGCGACTACGCGGTGACCGCGGCGGCCAACGCAGCGGGCTACAAGGAGACCCAGGTCGCCTTCACCGTCCATGCGAGCGACAGCACGCCCGCGATCACGGTGCTCGGAAAGGACTTCACCTACGTGCGCGGCCAGTCGCAGTCCAGCTTCACCGTGACGACCGACCCGGCCGACGCGACGGTGACCATCACCGACGCACGGTATGTCGGCCTCAACGTGGACGGCGCGACGATCAGCAAGGACACGAGCGCGAGCTATATCGGAAGCCCCGCCGACGGCACCTACATCTACCAGGCCACCGCGGCGAGGGAGGGCTACAGAACCGCGAACTTTGAGGTGACGGTCGCGATCTCCACCAAGCCGGACGAGGCGCTCACGATCGACGGGAACGCCTTCAGCGTGAAGCAGGGCGAGGGCGCGTCCTTCACCCTCGGCTTCAACTCCCAGGCGGCAGTGATCGAGGCGGAAGGCACCTTCTGGGACGACGCGACCATGCAGGAGCCCAACCGGCCGAAGCTCACCAGGGCGGATAAGACCATCACCGTGGGCACGGACACCCCGGCCGGCACCTACACCCTGACGCTCAACGTCACCGGCGGCAGCGGCTACACCGACGCCACCTTCACGGTCACCGTCCACGTGCAGGAAGCCAATGCGTTTGAGATCGCGGACCAGAAGATCAGCGTCGAGGTTCCCGAGGGCCAGGCCTTCGGCGGCCCGCAGACGATCGACTTCGGAGACACGGACACCGCCGGCATGACCTTCTTCGTGGATCCGACCAACTACGGCGACAGGATCTTCCTCGGGATGAGCGGCACCAAGGCGCTGGTCTTCCTGACGGACGACGCGCCGGAAGGCACCTTCTACTTCATGGTGACCGCACAGAAGGACGGCTTCAGCACCGAATTTGAAATCGCGCTTGAGGTTGTCCGCACGGCGGCCAACAACCTTCTGGCCTCCCCCGCCAGTCTGGAGGAGCCGCTTGAAAAGGCCCCGTCCGCGGAGGAGGAGCCGAAGCCGGACGATGAACAGTCCATGGAGGGCCAGACTCCTGACGGCGAGACCCCCGGCACGGAAACCCCCGGCGAGGATCAGTCCTCCGGCAAGGAACCGGGCATCGACGTCCAGCAGCCTCCGAAGGAACAGGACGCCGGGCAGAAGCAGCCCGGAGCCGAACCGGGCGGCGATGGGACGGGGAGCGAAAGCAAGCCCGAGGTCGCCCCGCCCCCGACCGATTCGAAGGAAACTCCCGCCGAAAGCGGCGGAACGACCGAATAACGCCGGGCCAGGCGGTTTGAATCTTCAGGGAGCCGGGGAGGGGGCTCGCCCCCTCCCCGTCCCCAAGTAAAAGGGAGGTATCCCCATGGGAAAAAAGATTTTGGCAATGCTGCTGGCGGCCGCCCTGGCCGTGGCGTTCGCGGTCCCGTCGGCCGCGGTTTCGGGCAAGGTCGCCGGAGGCGCGGACGGAACCGTCAAAACGGTCGACACCCGGCAGACGATTGACACGGCGGACATCACCTACCAGAATATGCGTGTGGAAAACAACCTCACGATCTCCGAGGAGGTGGGCCGCGGCACGGTGACCCTGAAAAACGTGGTGATCACCGGCACCCTGCTTATCAGGAGCGGCGGCCCCGTGGTTCTGGACGGCGTCACCTGCCCCAACGTGACCATCCAGAACCCCAAATACAAACCCACCGTCATTGCAACCGGCTCCACCTCCATCGACACCACCTACCTCAAGGGCAACTGCGTCATTGAGGAACGGGACCTGTCGGCGGGCGGGGAAGGCTACATCGACGTGGTCTACAGCCCCAACGTCAACTACGAGCTGACCAACGTGTCGCTCGAGCGGATGACCAAGGGCGTCAACGCGCCGGCTTCCGGCAGGAGCTTTGCCGGCAGTTCGAGCGGTTCCGGCGGCGGTTCGGGCGGCTCCTCCACCTTACCGTCCGCGGGAGGCAGCGTGGGCGACCTGGTCGAAAACAAAGGCTGACAGCAAAAATCCCCCGCGTCGGCGGGGGATTTTTGCTGCCCTGATGATCAAAAGCTGATCAATCCTGACCACAAATACAAATCTTGACCGCGTTTGCGCAAAAGCGCCGCCGCGCATGGCTTTCCCGCCGCGGGTTTGCTACAATAGAAACAGAGTGACCGGAAGGAAAAGGAGGCGGGCGCATGGCGTATGAGCGGGCGGAATCTCCGGAAAAGCAGCGGATCATCCAGGAGCTGGTGCCGGGCAAGCAGGTGACGCTGGCGCATGTGATCGCCAGCCCCGACAGGATCATCTACCAGAAGCTGGGGCTCGATCCCGAGGCCGATTACCGGCAGGCGGCGATCGGCATCCTGAGCATGTCCCCGGCGGAAATCGCCGTGATCGCGGGCGACCTCGCGCTCAAGACGGCGAGCGTCGAGATGGGGTTCATCGACCGCTTCAGCGGCACGCTGATCTTCACCGGCCTCATCTCCGACGTGGAGGCCGCCATCCACAGCATCCTCGCCTACCTGGAGGGGACGCTGGGGTTCACCGTCTGCGCGGTGACCCGGACGTGACGGAATGAAAAAGATTATCCTGATGGGACGCAGCGAATGCGGCAAGACGACCCTCTCCCAGGCGCTGCGGGGCGGTGAGATCGCCTACCGGAAGACCCAGTATATCAACCACTACGACGTGGTGATCGACACGCCGGGCGAGTACGCCGAGACGGCCTCGCTCGGCCGCGCGCTGGCGCTCTACGCCTACGAGGCCGACGTGGTCGGCCTGCTCTGCGGCGCGACCGAGCCCTACTGCCTCTTTCCGCCCTGCGTCGCGGCGGCCTGCACGCGGCCGGTGATCGGCATCGTGACCCGCATCGACGAGCCGGGCGCCAACCCCGGCCGCGCCCAGCGGTGGCTTGAGCTCGCGGGCTGCCGCCCGGTTTTCCGGGTGAGCGCCTATTCGGGGGAGGGCATCTGGCGGATTCTAAGCTACCTGAAGGAGCCGGGGGACCGGCTGCCGTGGGAGAACGCCGAGGAGGCGGAACGTCCGCGCACCGTCCTTTCGGACAAATACGGGGAGACGGGGCGAAAACGCCCCTGAAAGCCGGAAGCATTGCTTCCGGCTTTTTTTGCATACTATCCACGCGCGGCGGGATGTGTTATCATGGATGCTGAGGGCGCGCCGGAGTTGTAAGATTTCCGTAAGAAACGCGTCCATTTTTTTGTAAGGAAACCGCATTAGGATAGAGACAGGCCTAAGGGGGAGATCAGATGAACGAATGCGTGCTGGTGGTCGACGACGACCGGGAGATCGTGCAGGCGATCGCGCTGCTGCTCGAAAAGGAGGGCTACCGCGTGCTGCGGGCCTACGACGGGATGGAGGCGCTCGAACAGGCGATGGACCGTTCGGTGAGGCTGATGATCATCGACGTGATGATGCCGAGGCTCGACGGGCTGTCTGCGGTGATGAAGCTGCGGGAGCGGCGCAACCTGCCGATCATCGTGCTCAGCGCCAAGAGCGAGGACACCGACAAGGTGCTCGGACTCTCGATGGGGGCGGACGACTACGTCACCAAGCCCTTCAACCCGCAGGAGCTGGTGGCGCGGGTGCGCAGCCACCTGCGGCGGTACACGAGCCTGGGGGACATCAACGCGTCCGGGACGGGGGACGAGATCCACAACGGGCGGCTCAGCTACAGCCCGGAGGAACGCGTCCTGCGCGCGGACGGCGACCCGGTCAAGCTGACGGCCACCGAGACGAAGATCGTCGACCTGCTCATGCGCAATCTGGGGCGCATCTTTCCCGCCGAGGAGATCTACCGGCGGGTGTGGGAGGAGGACGCCTTCGCCGCCGAAAACACGGTGATGGTGCACATCCGGCGCATCCGGGAGAAGATCGAGCTCAACCCGAAGGAACCAGAATACTTAAAGGTGGTATGGGGAATTGGATACAAGATCGAAAAAGTGGAGGGCGGCCGTTAGCTTTACGGCCTTTTTTCTGGGGATCAGCCTGCTTCTGACGAGCGTGCCGGAGGCGCTTTCCCTCCTGACGGGCGGCTCGTGGAAGCGCACGTCGGTCGCGGACGCCTTCCAGGAGGACTACCAGAATACGCGGGCGTTCCGCGACGCGGTCGCAAGCTACCTCGAGGATTTTCTGACGATGGCCGTCGGCGGAAACGCGAACTACTCCGAATACAGCGTCTCCTACAACGGCGAAATCACCTCCGCGGTCATGGAGGCGGCCGAGGTCGCCGACGCGATCGGCGAGTACGGCTCGGGCGGCTACCACGGCTGGGACGACGGCTACGATTTCAGCGTCACCATCTCGCCGCCGTCGAGCTACGGCTCGTCCGCGCAGGCGGCGCACGACTACTTCAAGGAGGACAAGAACGTCCTCTACGACATCCGCTACGACGGCGAGCAGAAGTATACCAACGCCGAGGGCACGGGGCTGGACGGCCCGAACCTCAAGCTGCCCGAGGGCTACAATTTTCTGCTCTGGTTCGACGGGAGCAAAGTGCGCGTCGTCAAGGACGGCAAGGAGCTCGACATCTACGGTGACGGCTACTACCGCGAAGGGAAGGACTGGTACGTCCCCGGGTATAAAAACTTCACGGTGGACGAGGAGGCCGCCCGCGCGAGCGTGGTGATCGCGGCGGCGAAGAGTCCGATGCTCTACGTGCGCGGCAGCTACGGGAACAGCTCGGCCGAGCGGCAGAACAACCGCCTCTACTGGCTCGAGCAGAACCTGAAGGAGAGGCGGGACCGCTACACCGGCATGGCCGCCTCCTGCGCGGCCGGCGTCCTGCTGCTGGCCGTCTGGTTCCTGCTGCGCGGGGACAAGCGCCGCGCCGACGCGGCGATCGCACGGGTGACGGGGCGCGTGTGGTACGAGGGCAAGCTCCTGCTCCTGCTGGCGGCGCTGGCGGTCTTCCTGGCCGGCCCGCAGGACGCCCTGCGGGAGCTCACCTATATGGTCCGGGAGGAATATCTCGACCCGTGGATCTTCACCTACTACGCGCAGGAGCTCTCCCGCAACGGGTTCTCCCTGCTGGTGATCTTCTGGTCGGCCTATCTGCTGATCAACGACTGGAGGCACAATCCGAAGCCCTGGAAGCACAGCCTCACCGGGAAGTTCTGCGCGGCGGCGCGCGCCTCCGATCTGAAGCTGCCCCTCCAGCGGCGGATGGTGCGCCGGTTCGGCGCGGTGCTGATCGCGGCCGCGGCCTTCGCGGCGTCGGCGCTGGCGCTCTACGCGGGCTTCCGCGTCTATAACCGCGACTCCCTCTTCGCGTTCCTGCTGCTGGCGGGGCTGCTGGCGCTGCTGCTCTGGATGCTCTACCGCTTCGCGCGGGGCAACCGGGAGACCGCCCGGGACATCGGCGCGCTGGTCGGGCAGATCGCCGCCGTACACGCGGGCGGGCTCACGATGCCGCTCGACCTGCCGGAGGACGCGGACCTCGCGGCGGCGGCGAAGGACCTCAACGACATCCAGCGCGGGATGAACGAGGCGCTTGAGGAGCGGATGCGCAGCGAGCGGATGAAGGTGGAGCTGATCGCGAACGTCTCCCACGACATCAAGACGCCGCTCACCTCGATCATCAGCTATGTGGAGCTTTTGGGGCAGGAGGAGGACCTCCCCGAGCATGTGAAGGACTATATCCGCATCCTCGAGAGCAAGTCGCAGCGGCTCAAGACGATGGTGCAGGATGTGTTCGAGGTGAGCAAGGCGGCCTCCGGGCAGCTCCCGGTGACGCTCGAGATCCTCGACCTGGGCAAGCTGCTGCGCCAGACGCTGGCCGACATGGCCGAGCAGATCGACCGCAGCGCGGTGACGGTGCGGGCGGAGATTCCCGAGGAGCCGGTGATGATTACGGCGGACGGCCAGCGGCTCTACCGCGTCTTCCAGAACCTCGTGCAGAACGCGCTGCAATATTCGCTGGACGGCTCGCGGGTGCACGTCAGCCTCGCGGCGGACGGGACCACGGCGGTCGCGAGCGTCAAAAACACCTCCCGCGAGGAGATCGCGAGGAATAAGGACTTCACCGAGCGGTTCGTGCGGGGGGACGACGCCCGCACCGACGGCGGCAGCGGGCTGGGGCTTTCGATCGCGCGCACCTTTACCGAGGCGTGCGGCGGGCGCTTCTCGGTGGAGACGATCGCGGACCTCTTTGTCGTGACGGTTGAATTCGCCAGGCAGGCGGCGGAGGAACAGGCGGAACAGGCGGGGGACTGACTTCGGGAAAATCTCCTTTCCAACAGGAGGGGGCGCGCGGAACATACCGCGCGCTCCCTCTTTGCGTAAGCTCCGTGGAACCCGATAGCGGGCCGGTTCAGCACGCCAAAAACTGGAGGAAACAGGAATTGAAACGGTCGAGCTCGTCGTAGAAGATGCCGTGGCCGCTCTGGTCAAAGGGATAGAGGACGGCGTTTCGGATCCCTTGCTGCGTGACGAGCGCGAGGTCGAAGGGGACGACCCGGTCCTGCCGGCCGTGGAAGACGCCGGTGGGGACGCAGACCCTTGCGAGGTCGGTGCGGCCGTCCTCGTCGCGCAGGGCGCAGGCGGTCTGGATGGTGGCGATGCCCGACGCGGAGAGAGAGACGTCGCCCAGCCAGTCGGTGATCGCCTGGCTGTGGGGAAGCGTGAAGAGCATCCCGCCGAACTGCCGGATGAGCGCGGGGCGGTCGGTCGAGGCCCCCGCGACCCACTGGTCGACCGCACTCGCGGGGACGCCGTGGCAGAAGCCGGGGGCCTGCGTCAGCCTGGGGGCGGCGGCCGAGAGCAGCGCGAGCTTTTTGACGCCATAGCCGCGGTGGCGGGCCATGTAGCGCAGGACGATCGCGCCGCCCATCGAGTAGCCCGCGAGGGTGAAATTTTGCAGGTTGAGGGCGCGCACGACGGCGTAGATGTCGTCGGCCATCCGGTCGTAGGTGTAGCCGCAGGCAGGCTTGTCGGAGCTGCCGAAGCCGCGCAGGTCGATTTCGACGACGCGGTAGCCCTTGCAGATGAGCGGCGTCTCCTGGTATTCAAAGATGCGGTGGGAAAGCGGCCAGCCGTGCACGAGGAAAACGGTCTCGGCGGCCGTGGAATTTAAATCATAGACGGCGATTTTGACGCCGTCGTTCGTTCGGACATAAAACATGGAAAGAATCCTCCTTCCTCCCATTCTATGCGCCCCGGCGGACGCGGGTGCGGGAGGAGGGCGGGGCCCGGGACGGTCATTCGTCCGCGAGGCGGACGAGGGTCAGCTGGATCGAAACGGCTGCCATGCGGTCGACCGCGTCGAGCGTTTCGACGGGCGTAAGGTCGCCCTGCGCGGCGCGGAAGAGGCAGAGCCGGTCGCCCTTCGCCAGCCGCGCGATTCCCGTTCCCGCGCAGGGCGTGGCCTCGCCGTCCTCGGCGCGGCCGAAGCTCGCGTGCCCCGCCGTGTCCGCGCCCTTCTCCGAGCGCAGGACAAACACCCCGGAGAAGCCTGGCGCGAGCACCACCCGGTGGCTGATGAGGTAGAGCCCGCCCACCGGGACGGTGACCCACCCGTCCTCGAGCAGGAATCCGCCGGCGTTGCAGGGACTTGCCTGCGCGAGCGGCAGCACGCTGTTCGGCTGCAGGACCTGCCGCCCCGCCGTATAAAAGCTCGCGGCCGCGAGCCCCGCCGGTCCCGTTTCGCCGCGCGGCCCGGTCGGTCCCATCGCGCCCACGGCCCCCGTTTCGCCGCGCGGGCCGGTCGGTCCCGTCGCACCCGTGGCCCCCGTTTCGCCGCGCGGGCCGGTCGGTCCCATCGCGCCTGTGGCCCCCGTTTCACCGCGCGGGCCGGTCGGTCCCATCGCGCCGGTTGGCCCGATTTCGCCGTTCGGGCCGATTGGTCCCGTCGCGCCCGCGGTCCCCGTTTCACCGCGCGGGCCGGTCGGCCCCGTCGCGCC
>NZ_JANFZX010000041.1:0-25655 GCF_024461615.1 Anaerotruncus sp. DFI.9.16 | reverse complement strand
GGGGGGCCGCCGGTACATGAAAGGAGGGCGCGGCCGGCCGGTCCGCGCGGACCGTCAGCCGAAGAACTGGTTGAAGAAGTCCTCGAATTCGTCGTAGCTGTCGCCGTAATCGTCATAGCCGTTCCCATAGGGGTTCTGGCCGTTGCCGTAGGGGTTCTGCCCGTAGGCGTCCGACGGGTCCTGGACGCCGCCCTGCGTCGAAACGCTGTCCCCCAGGTCCTCCATCAGCGCGACGGTGACGGTGAAGAATTTCCCCTCCGCGTTGGGGCGCTGGCTCGGGCGGTAGACCTCGAGCTCGACGGTGTCGCCCGGCTTTTTGCCCTCGATCTCCGCCGAAAGGTCCTGCGTGCCGGTGATGTCCTTGCCGTTCACCTTGGTGATGATGTCGCCCGGGACGACGCCCTTTTTGGAGATGTCGGAGCCCTCCTCGGTCGACTGCACGAAGAGGCCGGTGGGCACGTGGTTGAGGCGCGCGAGCACCTCGTCGACCTCGGTCGCGTAGATGCCCAGACGGACCCGTCCGGTGACGCGTCCGTAGGCGATCAGGTCGTCGACAATCGGCTTGACCTCGTTGGAGGGGATCGCAAAGCCCATGCCCTCGGCGCCGGTCGCGATGACCTTGGCGGAGTTGATGCCGATGACCTGGCCGTATTCATTGACCAGCGCGCCGCCCGAGTTGCCCGGGTTGATCGCCGCGTCGGTCTGGATGAGGTTGGTGTAGTGGGTCACGGTGGTGCCGTTCTGGCCGCCCGCCGTGATCTGGCGGTTGAGCCCCGAGACGATGCCCTGCGTCACACTGCCCGCGAAGTCCATCGACTGCGGGTTGCCGATCGCAAGCACCTTTTCGCCCATCTTGACCTGGTCGGAGTTGCCGAAGGTCGCCGCGGGCAGGTCCTCGGCGTCGACCTTGACGACCGCGAGGTCGGTCTTGCTGTCCGAGCCGACCAGCCGCCCCTCATAGGAGGTGCCGTCGCCCAGCTGCACGGTGATCCCCTTCGCGCCCTCGACCACATGCGCGTTGGTCACGATGTAGCCGTCCTCGCGGATGATGATCCCGCTGCCCATGCCCTCGGCCTGGTAGTTCTGGTAGTTCACATAGGTGGTGATCGCCACGACGGAGGGGGAGACCTTTTCGATGATCTCCTCGCTCGACAGTTTGCCGCCCGGCAGCGATTCCCCGGCCGACTGCGGCTTATCCTGCAGCGTGATGCCCGGCAGGTCGTCGGCCGGAACGTTCAGCGTCGGGCCGTTGTCCGACGCGGGCGGAGCTCCCGCGTCCTTCCTCATGCTGCTGTAGATCCCGATGCTCGTCAGCGACACCAGCGACACCACCAGCACCGACGCCAAAATGATCCCGAAAACCATCAGGCCCTTGTTGCGGCGGCGCGGCTTGGCCTTGGCCGCCTGCTCGTAGTCGGAGATGTTCCACTGGTAGGCGTCCCGGCGCTGCGCGCTGCGCCCGTCGGGACGCTGCCAGCCGCCGCTCGCCGAATACTGGTTGGGGGTCAGGTCCTGCGGCGGCTCCTGCCGCCCGCTCTCCTCCGTCCCCGCGGCGCCGCGCTCATAGGGAGGGCGGTAGCCCTGCCCCTCGTTCTGCGGAGGCACGTTCCACACATGCTGCCCGCCAGCCGGACCGCTCTCCGCCGAACCGTTTTCCTTCTCATGCGGATTTTCGTTCGGATTGTAATAATCGCTCATATATCTCATACCTTTCACGGTTGGATTCCGCCTGTGGAGGCGTCCTTTTTTTGTTCTTCTGGCGTTAGTATACCGCAGATTTGTTGCAATAAAATAGATGAGATTTAAAAGAATTATTCATATCTGTTGAAGAATTTGTGAACCCGGGGACTTTTGAAAAAGTCCCCGGGACCCGAAAACTTTTATCAGGGCGGCCACCCTTCCCCACCGCCGCCTCTACCCGTGCCGCCGGGCCAGGGGAACTCTGCCGCACGGACGGATAAAGTCCCGGGACCCGAAAATTTTTATCAGGCCGGCAACCCTTCCTCACCACTGCCTCTACCCGTGCCGCCGGGCCAGGGAAACTCCGCCGCACGGACGGATAAAGTCCCGGGACCCAAAAACTTTTATCAGGCCGGCCACCCTTCCTCACTGCCGCCTCTACCCGCGCCGCCGGGCCAGGGAAACTCCGCCGCACGGGCGGCGCGAAACCGTGGGGCGCGGCGGCTTGCCTGAATCAAAAGTTTCGGGGTCCGGGGGGCTTTTCAAAGCCCCCCGGTCAGTTCTTTTTGCTCTTATGGGGCTTGGGGATGGTGAAGACGAACTCGCAGTATTCGCCCTCGACCGAGCGGACGATGATGTCGCCGCCGTGCAGGTTGACGATTGAGCGGACGATGTGGAGCCCGAGCCCGGCGCCGCCCTTGTCGCGGCTGCGGGACTTGTCGGCCTTGTAGAAGCGGTCGAAGATGTGGGGGATCTCGTCCTTGGGGATGCCGTCGCCGGTGTTGCGGATGCCGACGGAGGTATAGCTGTCGTCCTCCGAGTAGTTCACGTCGATGAATCCGCCCTCGTTGCAGAATTTGACGGCGTTTTCGATGAGGTTGTAGACCACCTGATGGATAAGGTCGGGGTCGGCCTCGACCATGACCTTGCCGCCGTCGAGGCCGCGCACCTCGATGTTCTTCGCCTCGAGCGGCTGCTCAAAGGTAAAGACGGTGCGGATGACCGTGTCGTTCACGTCGAAGAGGTCGGGCCTCAACTCCAGTTCGCCCGCCTCGATGCGGGCGATGTTGAGCATCGAGCGCACGAGCCGCGAGAGCCGCTTGATCTCTTCCGAGACGATTTTGAGGTAGTCGTCCCGCTTTTCGGGCGGGATGGTGCCGTCGAGGATGCCGTCGATGAAGCCCGCGATGGTCGTCATCGGCGTGCGCAGCTCATGGGAGACATTGGCGGTGAAGGAGCGGCGCGCCACCTCTGTTGTGGCCAGCGAGGTGGCCATATTGTTGAAGGAGATCGCGAGCTGCCCGATCTCGTCGTAGCTCTCCACCGGCACCCGCACGGTGAAATCCCCCTTGGAAAAGCTCTGGGTCGCGGCGACCATCTTGCGCAGCGGGCGCACGAGGTCGGCGGTGATGAAGTAGACCGCCGCGAACGCGAGGATCAGCACGGCGAGCGAGCTGATGATGAACATCTTGAGGATTTCCTTGAGGAAGACGGTCAGCGTGCCCGCAGAGGCGGACGCGAAGATGACCGCCGCCGGGACGCCGCTCTCGGTCTTGACGGGGATGCCCACCGTATAGTGGTTCTGGGAGTAGAGCCCCCCGACCTTGCCGACCTCCTGGTATTCGCCCGCGGCGCACGCCTCGGAGATGATGTTCTTCGGGATGTCCACCTCGTTGTAATCCGAATGGGAGCCGCTCACGAAGAGCAGCAGCTTGCCGTCGGTGTTGGCAAGGTAGATGTCGGCCTCGATCGCGTCCGCGAGGATGGTGTAGCGCGGCAGCACGACCGCCGGGGTCACCCCCTGGTAGAGGTTGGAGCGGAAGTCCGCGTAGGTGAGCTCGGCCGCCTGCTGGGCGTTGTGCTCGAGCAGACGGTAACGGTCCTGCTTGAAGTACTGGCTGGCGAACGCCAGCAGCACCGCGCCCAGAATCGTGATGCTCAAAAGGATGATCGCGGCGATGGTGATGAAGTGTTTACTGAAGAGCGTTTTCTGCATACCCGACCCACTTTTCTGATTGTTTGATGCGAAAAAGGGCGGGCTTGCCGCCCGCCCCGCGTGATCAACAGGTTATTCCTTGACCTCGAATTTATAGCCGACGCCCCACACGGTTTTGAGGGTCCACTGGTCGGAGACGCCCTCGAGCTTTTCACGCAGGCGCTTGATGTGCACGTCGACCGTGCGGCTGTCGCCGTAGTACTCGAAGCCCCACACCTCGTCCAAGAGCTGGTCGCGGGTGTAGACGCGGTTGGGATTGCTCGCCAGGTGGTAGAGCAGCTCGAGCTCCTTGGGCGGCGTGTCGATCACCTTGCCGTCCACCTTGAGCTCGTATTTGGTCATGTTCACGACCAGCTTGTCGTAGCTGACCTCCTTGACGTCCGCCTCCGCGGCCGTTTTGCCGGTGCGCCGCATGATCGCCTTGATGCGCGCGACGATCTCCTTGGGATCGAAGGGCTTGACCACATAGTCGTCCGACCCGAGCTCGAGCCCGAGCACCTTGTCGAACGTCTCCCCCTTGGCGGTGATCATGATGATCGGCATGTTGGATTTTTTGCGGACCTCCCGGCAGACCTGCCAGCCGTCCAGCTTGGGCATCATGATGTCCAGCAGCATGAGATCGGGATTTTCAGAGGAGAATTTTGCGAGCGCCTCTTCCCCGTCGTTGGCGATCACGACCGCGTAGCCCTCCTTCTCGAGATAGAGCCGGAGCAGCTCGCAGATATTGCGATCATCGTCGCAGACCAGGATTTTCCCGATTGACATGTCTGGTACCCCCATTCTGCCCGCCGCGACAGGCAGATTATTTGCTTTATCATATCACAATTATAGCGGAAAATCACCCGTTTTGGTGAATATTTTTTGAATGGGGATTGTCCAAACTGCAAAGAAACGCCCGCCACGCGCGCATCCGCAAAAAAGAAGGGCGGGCGCTCACGCGCCCGCCCTTCCGGCGGCCCGGTTCCGCTTATTTCGCAAAGGAGGGGAGGATCGCCTTGGCGGGAGCCGCGGGCGCCTCTTCGGCGGGGGCTTCCTCCGCCGTCTCCGCCGGGCTTTCCGCCTCCGCGGGGGCCTCGACCGCTTCCTCAGCGGCCGCCGCCGGCTTCTCCGCGATGATGTAGGTGCCAAGCCTGCGGGTCTTCATCTCGAAGACCCAGTCGCCGTCCTCCGTCTCACGGATGCTGCCCGGCTGGGTGATCGGGGAAAGCTCCCCGTCGACGACCTCGTAAACCACGATCGACTCGTTATCGACCGACAGTTCCCCGTCCTCGTCCACGAACGGGAGGCGCAGCCTGAGGGTCGCGCGGCTCGTCGACGCGATCTGCGGATTGCCGATAAAATCAAAGAGGTAGGCGTCCTGGTCAGCAAAGTATTCCGCGTATTCCTGGTCGTCCCATTTGGTGGTCATCTTGGGGAAGAATTTTTTCGCGTCGTCGTCGCTCGTGAAGTTGAGCCACGCCAGCGTGTCCTTTTCGTCCTCCCAGGTGATCTCGTTGTCCTCATTCTTCTGCGGCTTCACAACCACGCCGCCGTCGCCCGCCTTGAAATCCGCGTCCGCGCTGCGTTCGCCGTTGCCCATGAAGAACTTCAGGCCCATCGTCATTTTGGAGCCCGGCGCGTAGACCCCCTGCGTGAGGTCCTTAAAAGCCACGTCCCCTTCGGAAGCCCCGTTGAGCTCCTCCAGCGTATCAAAACCGTAGTGGCCCTTCACGCCGTTTCCGGGCTCCCCGCCTTCAGCCGATATGGAGTCGACCAGATAGCGCTTCGCCGTAAAGGTGACCGACGGCGTCAGCTTGAACTCGTCGCCGCTGAAATCCTGCGCGAGCTCAATTTTGAGCGCGTGGCAGCGCCAGCCGCGGGCCTCGAATTTCTTCTCCACAAAGCTGATTTTTTTGATCATCTTCGTATTGTCGTCGCCCTTGTCGAACTTCACCTTGTAGTTGTCCCTGTCGCCATACCACGCCCCGACCTCGTCGGGATCGTCCGGGTTCTCCCCGGCGAAGATGCGGAAGGGCAGATAGACGGTGCTGTCCGGCGGGATCAGGTCATTCGGGCCGTAATAGACTCCATCGCCGTCACATAATACCCCCGCGTCAAAGCCGGTCAGCGAAAGATCGACCTTTTCCGCGTCCGCCGCAAAGGCGGTCACGCCGAGCGGCAGGGCCAGCGCGAGCGCGAGGACCAGCGCCAACAGTTTTTTCATTCTGGTTGCCTCCTCATACTTATTCATCATTATACATACCGGATAATCCGACCGTCATTTTACACAAAAATGTGGGCGGCTATCCAAACAATAGTATAGCCGCCGTCCGTCCGTCCGTCCTGTCAACCCGGCTTTTTGGGGGTGTTTTTGCGGTTTTCTTTGTGCATCTTTTTGGCTCCGGTTTTTTCATATACGTTTTTTGCATGAATATCCGCCGCCCGCAGCCGGGCGAAACCGCTTGCGCGCCGCGCGTTTTTCCTGTATAATGAGCAGTTGTAAGATCGGAGGAATCAGCCATGAAATTAGGCATCGTCGGGCTGCCAAACGTCGGCAAGTCCACCCTGTTCAACGCGATCACCAACGCGGGCGCGCAGTCCGCGAACTATCCCTTCTGCACCATCGAGCCGAACGTCGGCATGGTCGCCGTGCCGGACGAGCGCCTCGACGTGCTCGCCAAAATGTACGACCCGGACAAATACACCCCCGCCGTCATCGAATTCGTCGATATCGCCGGACTGGTGCGCGGCGCGTCCAAGGGGGAGGGCCTCGGCAACAAGTTCCTTTCCCACATCCGCGAGGTGGACGCGATCGTGCATGTGGTGCGCTGCTTCGAGGATAACGAGATCATCCATGTCGACGGGGAGATCGGTCCCCGCCGGGATATCGAGACGATCAATCTCGAGCTCATCTTTTCCGACATCGACATCGTCGACCGCAAGATCGACCGCGCCCTCAAGGCCGCCAAGGGCGGCGACAAAACGCTCGCCGCGCAGGCGGACGTGCTGGGACGGCTCAAGGCCCACCTCGAGGAGGGGAAATCCGCCCGCAGCTTCGTGTGCGACGCGGAGGAGCGCGCCGCGCTCGAGGACATGCCGCTGCTCTCCGACAAGCCGGTCATCTACGCCGCCAACATGAGCGAGGCGGATTTCACCGGCGGCATCGAACAGAACCGTTTTTACCATGAGGTGGAGGAGATCGCGGCGGCGGAGCACGCCGAGGTGCTGCCCATCTGCGCCCGGATCGAGGAGGAGATCGCCGACATGTCCGCCGAGGACAAGCTGCTCTTCCTCGAGGAGATGGGGCTGCATGAGTCGGGCCTCGACCGCCTCATCAAAAAGAGCTACGCCCTGCTCGGGCTGATCTCCTACCTCACCGCCGGCAAGCAGGAGGTGCGCGCGTGGACGATCACGCGCGGCACCAAGGCCCCGCAGGCCGCCGGAAAGATCCATTCCGATTTTGAAAAGGGCTTCATCCGCGCCGAGGTCGTCGCGTACGACGACCTCATCGCCTGCGGCTCGATGGCCGCCGCCAAGGAGAAGGGCCTCGTCCGCTCGGAGGGCAAGGAATACGTCATGCAGGACGGCGACGTCGTCCTCTTCCGCTTCAACGTCTGATGAAGCGGGCGCTGGTCCTGTGCGGCGCGCTCGCGCTCGCCACGCTGCTCTTTTTGTTCCTGCGGCCGCACGCGGAGCGCGCCGCCTTCCTGCCCGAGGCGCAGAACGATTCCGTCTTCGCCGTGATCGGACTGCCCGGCGGCGCGCCCGCTTCGGAAAGCGCATCCCCCGCCGACGGGGCCCCCTCCCGGGCGGAAGCGGTCCCTTTGGAATCCTCCGCGGCTTCCGAGGCCGGGTCCGCCGAGGCCGAACCCGGCGAACCGGAAAATGCCGCCCCGCTTCCCGAAGCCGCCGCGCCCCCCGCCGGGGAACGCAGCGTGGCCGCCCGCCCCGAGCGGGAGAGCTACCCCGTTGGGACGAAGGAGATCGCGCTCATCGTGACCAACCGGACGGAAAACGACCTCATCTACACCCACTGGTTCGACTTCCGGCGGGTGGAGGGAGACGCCGTCGTGCCGCTCACCCCGCGCGCGGGGCTGATGGCAAACCCCGACGACGTCAACGCCGAACGGGTGCTGCACGGGGGCGAGACCGTCACGATTACGCTGCCCGTCGACCTCTTCGACGAGCCGCTGTCGCCGGGCACCTACCGCGCGGCGCAGTTGAGCTGCTTCGCGGATACCGGCGGGCAGGCGCTCGCCTGCTCGGAGATCACCGCGGACTTTGTTATCGCGGAAAGCTGAAGAGCAGGCCGGGGCGCCGCCCCGCCGCCTTTTGAAAAAGGCGGGCGAAAATCTTCGCTTTTGGCTTTCTCACGGCGCGCCCCCTTTGCGGGGGACGCGGCCGGCCTGCGCCAAACGTTCTTTGCCCCCTTTCTTGAAAGAAAGGGGACTGACGGCTTCCGGAGGAAGCCGGACAAAAGAAGGCCCCCGCCGCAAGGCGGGGGCCTTCTTATTTTCGCCTCCCCGTCACTCATCCTCGGGGTAGGCGGCGTTGATTTGGTAGCAGAGGGTCATGAGGCTGTCGCCCAGGTGGACGTTCTCGACGACCGCACCCTCAAAGTCGAGGGAGAGGTCGTAATGGGAGAAGTTCCAGAAGCAGTTGACGCCGAGCTTCATGAGCCGCTGGGCGGTCTCGAAGGCGACCTCCTTGGGGATGCAGAGGATGGCGGCCCGCGGGGACTGCTCCTTGCAGAACGCCTCGAGCCCCGCCATGTCCTGCACGGTCAGGCTGCTCACCTTCTGGCCGATCACGCGGGGGCTGTCGTCAAAGATCCCGACGAGCTTGAAGCCGCTGCTCTCGAAATCCATGTGGCGCGCGATCGTGCGGCCGAGGTTGCCCGCGCCGATGAGAACCATGGGGGTATGCTTGTTGAGCCCCATGATATTGCCGATCTCCTTGTGGAGCGCGGCCACATTGTAGCCGTAGCCCTGCTGCCCGAAGCCGCCGAAGCAGTTGAGATCCTGGCGGATCTGGGACGCGGTCAGCTGCATCAGGGAGGCCAGCTCGCGCGAGGAGATGCGGGTGACATCGCGGCTGAGCAGGTCGCCGAGGAACCGGTAGTACCTGGGCAGCCGCTTGATAACGGATAGGGAAACACCCTCGTGTTTCGGCATATGCAAAACCTCTCGATCCAGAATTCCCGGTTACAGCCGTGCGATGGTGTCCATCACATAGTTGCCGAATTCCTCGCAGGTGCAGCCGGTGTCGCGGCCGGTGACCGCGAGCTTCTTTTCCTCGTACATACAGATGTCCAGCGCCCGTTCGAGCTTATCCGCCTCGGCCTGGTAGCCGATGTGGCTCAGGAGCAGCACCGCCGCCCGCAGCATCGAGCAGGGGTCGGCGTATTTGCCGCGGCCCTCTGCGATCATGCGCGGGGCGGAGCCGTGGATCGCCTCGAACATCGCGTAGCGCTTGCCGAGGTTCGCGCTGCCCGCGGTGCCGACGCCGCCCTGGAATTCGGCGGCCTCGTCGGTGATGATGTCGCCGTAGAGATTGGGCAGCACGAACACCTGGAAGTCGCGGCGGCGCTTGGGGTCGATCAGCTTGGCGGTGGTGATGTCGATGTACCAGTCGTCGGTCGTGATGCCGGGGTACTCCTCGCCGATCTTCTGGCAGAGCTTCAGGAACTTGCCGTCGGTCGTCTTGACGACGTTCGCCTTGGTGATGATCGACACGCGGCTCTTGTGGTTCTTTTTCGCGTAGTCGTAGGCGAGCCGCGCGATCCGCTCGGTGCCCTCGGTGGTGGTCACGACGAAGTCGAACGCCACGTCCTCGTCCACGTTGAGGCCGCAGGAGCCGATCGCGTAGGCGCCCTCGGTGTTCTCCCGGAAGAAGGTCCAGTCGATCCCCTCGCTCGGCACCTTGACGGGGCGCACGTTGGCGAACAGGTCGAGCTCCTTGCGCATCGCGACGTTGGCGCTCTCGACGTTGGGCCACGGGTCGCCCGCGCGCGGGGTCGTCGTGGGGCCCTTGAGGATGACGTGGCACTTTTTGAGCTCGGCGAGCACGTCGTCGGGGATCGCCTTGCCCTGCGCCGCGCGGTTCTCGATCGTCAGCCCGTCGATCGTGCGGAACTCCACCTTGCCCGCCCCGACCTCGTCCGCCAGCAGGTGCCGGAGCACCCGCGCGGCCTCGTTCGTGATGATGGGGCCGATGCCGTCGCCCCCGCACACGCCGATGACGATGGTGTCGAGCTTCCCGTAGTCGGTAAACTCCTTCTGCGCCTTAATGCGCTCATTGCGCGCGAGCTGCGCTTCCACGAGCGCCGCGAACTTTTCAGCGGCGGCTTTGACTTTCTGGTCCAATCGCGTTTCCTCCCATATTTTCATTTCCCCCGCGCGCTCTCACGCCGGACGGTCTGTCTATATATGATAATTTTATAACAGACTTACCCCATTGTCAATGAACGATGGAAAGAAATCCGGCCGCCGCCCCCGCTTTTACGAGGGGAACAGCCCCGCCTCGCTGCACATCTCGGCCTGGGCGCGCAGCGTGCGCTTGGCGGCCGCGAGCCTGCGGCTCACGGTGGAGGGGTGCACCCCGAGCTCCAGGGCGATCGCCGGGATGTTGCGGCCCCCGAAAAAATAGAGCGCGACGACCTGCCGCTGCTTGGGCGGCAGGTGGCGCACGGCGCTGCGCAGGAACCGCGCGTACCGTGCGCGCGCGGGCGCGTTGTCGGCGCACTGCGGCGCGGCGATCCGCTCGAAATCCTGGAGGGAAAAGGTGCTTTCACGTACGTCAAACATGCTCCCCGCCCCCCTCAGTCATAATAGTGGCGCAGGTAGTCCATGACCACGCGCAGGTCGTACAGTTCGGCGTAGAGCGCGTCGATCCGCCGCTGCGCGGCGAATGCCTCCTCGCCGCGCGCCGTCTGCGCGAACACCCTCAGCTCCCGCAGGCGCTCCTGCAGGCGGTCGGCCGCCGTCCGGTACTCCTCCGACAAAGCGGTTAAATCCATTCAATTCCTCCTTGTGATTTTACAAATCGTGTTATTTTTGCTTCCTATCTCAAGAGTACCACACGAAATGTGTATTCACAAGAAAAATTCGCACAATTTGCAAGATTTTATTGACGAAATACACGAAATGTGTTATTATCAGGACAGTGAGGTGACTGGAATGCTGGCTAACAGGCTGCGGGCCCTGCGCAGGGCCAAGGGGCTGACCCAACAGGAACTGGCGGGCGCGCTGGAAATATCCGCGAGCGCGGTGGGCATGTACGAGCAGGGGCGGCGGGAGCCGGACAACGAGACGCTGACCAAATTCTGCCGGTTCTTCGGCGTGCCGAGCGACTACCTGCTGCTCGACGGGGCGGAAAGCCCCGCCGGGCCGCCCGAGCTCGGGGAGTTCCTCGAGGATTTCCGGCGCAGGCTGCTGGCGCAGGAGGGCCTGATGTTCAACGGCGTACCCCTCACCGAGGAGGAGATCACCCAGGTCGTCAGCGCGATCGAGGTGGGCGCGTCGGTCGCCGTCAACAAGCTGGGCCGCAAAAGCGGCGGAAAGGACGTCTGAGCAGGACAGCATGGAACGCATCAAGGAACTGGCGCGCCAGCTCGCCGAGCGGTTCGGCACCACCGACCCGTTCGCGCTCTGCGCCGCGCTCGACATTACGGTCCTGCCCGTCGGGCTGCCTCCCGGCGTCAGGGGCTTTTACGGGTGCGCGCACGGGGCGCGCATCCTCTACCTCAACGGCGCGCTCGAGGAAAACGAGCGCCGGACGGTGTGCGCCCACGAGCTGGGGCACGCCCTGCTGCACGAGGGGCACAACGCCCTCTTTCTGCGGGAGCGCACAGACTTCGTCATGGAGCGCTACGAGCGGGAGGCCGACCTCTTCGCGGGGTACCTGCTGCTCGACGGCGAGACGGTGGAGGAGTGCCTGCGCAATGGCTGGACCTCCGAGCAGGCGGCGGCGTTCACCGGGCTGCCCGCCCATATCGTCGAATACTGCATGACCCACTAGGGAATCAAAAACGGGACGCCTCCGGCGCCCCGTTTTTGATTACGGCTCCTCCGCCAGCGCGCGGCTGACGGCGGCGAACTGTTCCAGCGTGAGCTGCTCGGCGCGCGCCCCCGCGGGCACCCCTGCCCGCTCGAGCAGGGCCGCGGCGCGCTCCTTGGGAAGCGGCAGGCCCGCCGAAAGGCAGTTGAGCAGCGTCTTGCGTCGCATCGAAAAGGCGGCGCGCACCACCCGGAAGAAGGTTTTTTCGTCCCCCGGGTCGACGGGCGGCTCCCGGCGGATATCCAGCCGGATGACGGCGGAATCCACGTCGGGCGAGGGCAAAAACGACCCGCGCGAAACGGGAAAGAGCACCTTCGGCTCGCTGTAGTAACGCACGGCACAGGACACCGCGCCCGCCTCCCGCGTGCCGGGGAGGGCGCACAGCCGCTGGGCCGCCTCCTTCTGCACCATGACGGTCACCGATTCGATGGGCAGGCGCTGTTCGAGCAGGCCCATCACAATCGGGGAGGTGATGTAGTAGGGCAGGTTCGCGCAGACGACCACCCGCAGGCCGCCGAGCTTTTCCGCGATGAGCGCGCGCAGGTCGACCTTCATGACGTCCGCGTTGACGATCTCGACATTTTGGAACCCGGCGAGCGTCTCCGAGAGCACGGGGAGCAGCCGTCCGTCGATCTCGACGCAGACGACCCTGTCCGCGCGGCGGGCCAGCTCGGCGGTCAGCACCCCGACCCCCGCGCCGATCTCGATCACGCCCACGCCCGGCCCCGCGCCGCCCTGCTCCGCCATGCGCGGGCAGACGGTGGGGTTGACCAGGAAATTCTGCCCCAGCGCCTTGGAGAAGCGGAAGCCGTGCCGCGCGAGCAGGTCCCGGATGACACCGATATTCGAGAGGTTTTCCACGGCGTTTCCCTCCTTTCCGCCGACGCGGCGGATTTCCGCACAGCCCGTGAAATTTTTACCGATTGTTGCACAGTCCGGCAAACTATAGTAAAATGGTCTGAAAGGACGAACGCCCTTCCGCCGAATGGTATTATTATAAAGGATGTGAACCGATATGACAAGACGCGATAAGATCAACTACTACCTCGACATCGCCGAGACCGTCGCCGAGCGCGGCACCTGCCTGCGGCGCAACTTCGGCGCGATCATCGTCAAAAACGATCAGATCGTCTCCACCGGCTATGTCGGCGCGCCGCGCGGCCGCCAGAACTGCTCCGACCTGGGCTACTGCACCCGCGACCGCATGGGTGTCCCGCGCGGGCAGCGCTATGAGCTCTGCCGTTCGGTCCACGCCGAAATGAACGCGATCATCCACGCCGCCCGCGTGGACATGCTCGGCTCCACCCTCTACCTCGTCGGCCGGGAGGTGGCCTCGGGCGAATATGTCCAGAACGCCTTCCCCTGCTCGATGTGCACCCGCCTGATCATCAACGCGGGCATCTCGACCGTCATCGTTCGGGACGACAAGGAAAATTTCCGCGTCATCAACGTGGCCGACGAATGGATCGTCAACGACGAGACGCTGCGCGGAGAAAGCAACTACTGAACGTCATAAGGGGGACTCCGCCGTGAACAGACATAACCGCATCGACCTCTCGGGACGGCGCGGGGGCAACAGCCTCCCGCTCTGCCTGCTGCTCGCGCTCGCGCCCGCCCTGATCGGGTGCTTCCCCGCCGTCTCCTACCCGCTCGAGCAGCAGATGAAGCGCGCCTTCCTCGTGTGGCCCGCCCTCTGCTGGCAGTTCTTCACCATGCTCGCCGTCGCCGCCTACCTCACGGCGGCGGCCATCCTCTGCGCCCGCGCGCGTTCCTCCGGCGCCTGCGCCGGGGCCGCCGCGGCCGGGCTTGCGCTCCTGCCGGCCCTCGGGCTCACGGTCGGCGCCTATCCGGGCGGCGGCCTTACCCTGCGGCTCGTCATGCTGTTCGAGCGGCAGCCGGTCTGCATCGCCTTCCTCGGCCAGATCATCCTGGCCGTTTACCTGCTCGCGCGCTGGCTGCGCTACCGATAGGGGGGCGCGCGGATGAAACAGCCTGAACTGAGCCCCTCCGCCCGCGTCTTCCCGGGCGCGGTCGTGCGCGGGGAAGTCACCGTCGGGGCGGAAAGCAGCATCTGGTACAACGCGGTCGTCCGCGGCGACATCGAGCGGATCTCGATCGGCGCGCGCACCAACATCCAGGACTGCTGCGTCGTTCACGCGGACGCGGGATTCCCTGTCGCGGTGGGCGACGGCGTCACCGTCGGACACGGCGCGATCCTCCACGGCTGCACGGTCGGGGACAACACGTTGATCGGCATGGGCGCGATCGTCTTAAACGGCGCGAGGATCGGAAAAAACTGCCTGATCGCCGCCGGCGCGCTCGTCCCGCAGGGGGTGGAAATCCCCGACGGCTCCCTCGCGCTCGGCCAGCCCGCGCGGGTGATGCGCCCGCTCATGCCCTCCGAAATCGAACATAACGCCGCCTCCGCCGCGCAATACGCGGCGCTTGCCGCGGGGGCGGACGAATAACGGCCTGTACCGCCGCGCAAACGCGCGGCGGCTTCTTTTTTTCGCGCTTGTTCGTTTGACATTCTGCCCTGTAATGTTATAATAAAGTTGTATGTTTTGCCGCATTTTCCGATGAAGAACGGTCAATGCTACAGTCGTTACCATTCTGAAGGAGGTACCGATTGTGAAAGCGTTTGACGACGAGGAAACCCGGCAGAACGCCCCCCAAAACAACGAAAAGCAGGACGAGGCCGAATCCGACGAACAGGAGACCGGCTCGCAGGCGCAGACCGAACAGATCGAGCGTACCGGCGGCATCACGACGGGCAAGGGCAAGCACACGATCCACTGCCTGACGATCATCGGGCAGATCGAGGGGCACTACATCCTGCCCGCGACCAACAAGACGACCAAATACGAGCATGTCATCCCCCAGCTGCTGGCGGTGGAGCAGGACCCCGACATCGAGGGGCTGGTCATCATCCTCAACACGGTGGGCGGCGACGTGGAGGCGGGCCTCGCGATCGCCGAGCTGCTGTCGGGGATGAAGAAGCCCACCGTCTCCCTCGTGCTCGGCGGCGGCCACTCGATCGGCGTGCCGCTCGCGGTGAGCGCGCGCAAGAGCTTCATCGTGCCGTCCGCCACGATGACGGTCCACCCGGTGCGGATGAACGGGCTGGTGCTCGGGGTGCCGCAGACCCTCTCCTACTTCGACAAGATGCAGGAGCGGATCGTCAAATTCGTCACCGACAACTCGAACATCACCCCCGAGCGGTTCCGCCAGCTCATGATGAACAAGGACGAGCTCGTCATGGACGTGGGCACCGTGCTCGACGGGCAGTCGGCGGTCGACGAGGGGCTCATCGACGCGCTCGGCGGCGTGTCCGACGTGATCGAGTCGCTCTACGCGATGATCGAGGGGCGGGAGGAAGCGTCATGATCCTGCACACGATCATCCCGCCCGAGCAGATCTTCCCGGGCGGCGAAAACGCCGCATACGAATACCAGGAGCTGCATAACAGTTATATACAAGGAGTAAATATCGACGGAAAATTTACCGTTTCCAGGCTGATTTCCACCGATCCCAGGCTCTACCTCGACCCCCGGTACGCACCGGGGGGCCAACTGTCAAAATAAGCCGGAGGGCGCGCCGCGCCCTACATAAAGGAGTCTGCCATGAGCGTGTTGGAGGCGTTTCTGCAGGGCGTCCTGCAGGGCCTGACCGAATTTCTCCCCGTGTCCAGCTCGGGACACCTCTCCCTTTTCCAGTATTTCACCGGGAACAGCGGCGACACCGGGTTCCTCTTCTCCATCCTGCTGCACGCGGGTACGCTGATCGCCGTGTTCATCGTCTTCCGCCGCACCATCGCCGACCTGATTCTCGAGGCGTTTTCCCTGCTGCGGGACCTCTTCACCGGGCGTTTCTCCGCCAAAAACATGTCCCCCAGCCGGCGGATGCTGCTTTTTCTGCTGCTCTCGCTTCTCCCGCTGACCGTGATGTTCCTCATCAAGGACTGGGTCGAGGGCTTTTCCACCGACAACGACGTGACGGTCGAGGGCTTCTGCTTTCTCCTCACCGGCGTCATGCTCCTGACCGCCTGCAAGCACGACCACGGCCGCAAGAACGCCTCCAGCATGAAGGCGAAGGACGCCGTCGCGGTCGGCGTGGCGCAGGTGGTCGCCACGATGCCCGGCATCTCCCGCTCCGGGTCCACCATCTCGGCCGGGATGCTGTGGGGCTTCGAGCGGGAATACGCCGTCACCTATTCGTTCATCCTCGGCATCCCCGCCGTGCTCGGCGCGATCGTCTTCGAGGTGCCCGACGCCTTCCGCGAGGGGTCCGGGCTGCCCCTGCCCGTCATCCTCACCGGCTTTCTCACCTCGGCCGTCTTCGGCGTGCTGGCCATCAAGCTGGTCCAGTGGGTCGTCAAGGGCAATAAGCTCAAATATTTCGGCTGGTACACCCTCGCGCTCGGCGCCGTTATGCTGATCGTCGGCACGGTCGACAACTTCGCGGGGCATCCCATCCAGCAGTTCTTCATCGGCAAATAAACCGCATCGCTCAGGAGGGTAACATGGCCACGAAAACCTCATCCACCACGCGCGGCAAGTCGGCCGCCGCCACCCGCAAACGAAACGCCGCCCAGCAGCGCGCGCGGCGGCAGATCCACGCGATCATCCTCTTTGCGGTCGGCATCTTCGTCGCCGCGCTGACCCTGGTCAAGGGCTCGAGCGGCTGGAACTGGCTGCACAACGCCATGTTCGGCCTCTTCGGGTGGGGCGCGATCTTTGTCGCCGTCACCCTCCTGTACATAGCCGCGCTGCTCACGATGGACAAGCCCTTCAAGGCCCGCGCGTTTGAATGTGGCGTGCTGGTCGTCCTCTTCTGCGGCGCGCTGCAGATCTTCCAGATGGGCCTGCCCGAGAGCGACCACCTGCTGGACATGCTCGTCGAATGCATCCTGCGCGGCACCGAGGTCAAGAGCGGCGGCCTCTTCGGCGCGATCGCCGGGCTTCCGCTCCTGCACTTCTTCGGCAAGGTGGGCGCCGGGGTCGTCATTGTCCTGCTCATCTTCGTCTTCCTGATGCTGCTCACCGGCGGCACCCTCATCGGACTCGCGCGCGCGGCGCACCAGCCCGTCAAAAAGATCGAGGAGACCTACGCCGACCAGATGCAGAAGCAGGAGGAGCGCCGCGCCGCCCGCGCCCAGGCCGCCCCGAAGACGCCCATCGACATTCCGCTCGACACCCCGCGCCGGGGCCGCAAAACCGCGAAGGCCGCCCCCGACCTCACCTCCGACGTGCCGCAGGCGGGCGCGCCGGCCGCGCCCCGGCCGAAGGCCGCCGCGATCGACATCCCGCTCGACGACGACTTCGACCCCGCGCTGGCAGGGGGCTTTTCGCTGCTGCCCGCCGACGAGGCGATGGAGTTCGTGCCCGCGCCCCAGCCGTCGATCGACGACCTCGTGAGCAAGGCGGCCACCGACACCGGCCGCTTCTCCTTCAAGGCGGAGCCCGCGCCCGAACCGGAGCCCGCGCCGCCCTTTGAGCCGGACCCCGTCCCTTCGCCGCCGCTCGACCGCGGCAAGCCGGACGAGGGCATCCAGATGGAGCTGGAGGCGGAATCCACCATCCCGGTGCACCCCGCCTATGTGAAGCCGCACGTCGGGCTGCTCAAGGAACCCCGCCGCAAGAGCGAAACGGACATCACCGACGAGATGCGCGCCAACGCCCAGCGGCTGGTGGACACGCTCGCCTCCTTCGGCGTGCAGACGCGCATCGTGGACATCTCCCGGGGCCCGGCGGTCACGCGGTATGAGCTTCAGCCGTCGGCGGGGGTCAAGATCAGCCGCATCACGGGACTGGCGGACGACATCGCGCTCAATCTCGCCTCGGCGGGGGTGCGCATCGAGGCCCCCATCCCCAACAAGGCCGCCGTCGGCATCGAGGTGCCCAACAAGGTGATCAGCGCGGTGTCCATCCGCGAGATCATCGACTCGAAGGAGTTCCAGGGCGCCAAGAGCAAGCTCACCGCCGCGCTCGGCCGCGACATCGCGGGCAATGTGACGCTGGCGGACATCTCCAAGATGCCCCACCTGCTCATCGCCGGGTCCACCGGCTCGGGCAAGTCGGTCTGCATCAACTCGATCATCATGTCCCTGCTCTATAAATCCACCCCCGAGGAGGTCCGCTTCCTCATGATCGACCCCAAGGTGGTCGAGCTGGGGGTCTATAACGGCATCCCGCAGCTGCTCGTGCCGGTCGTCACCGATCCGAAAAAGGCGGCGGGCGCCCTCTCGTGGGCGGTCACCGAGATGCTCAAGCGCTATAAGCTCTTCGCGGACAACTCGGTGCGCGACCTCGGTTCCTACAACCACCTCGCCGCCCGCACCGAGGGGATGACCACCCTGCCGCAGATCGTCATCATCATCGACGAGCTCGCCGATCTCATGATGGCCGCCCCCACCGAGGTGGAGGACTACATCTGCCGCCTCGCGCAGATGGCCCGCGCCGCCGGCATGCACCTCATCATCGCCACCCAGCGGCCGTCGGTCGACGTCATCACCGGCGTCATCAAGGCGAACATCCCCTCCCGCATCGCCTTCGCGGTGTCGTCGCAGGTGGACAGCCGCACCATTCTCGACATGGGCGGCGCGGAAAAGCTGCTCGGCCGCGGGGACATGCTCTTCAATCCTGTGGGCGCGGCCAAGCCGGTGCGCGTGCAGGGGTGCTTCGTCACCGACGAGGAGATCGAGGACGTGATCGCCTTCATCAAGAGCGACGCCTCCGCCGAGTACGACGAGGAGATCGTCAGCGAGATCGACAACCACGTCGTCGCCGGCAAGGGGAGCAAGAACGGCGGCGGCGATTCCGCGGCGGCGGGCGAGGACGCGGAGGACGAGATGCTCCTGCCCGCGATCGAATGCGTCGTCGAGGCGGGGATGGCCTCCACCTCCCTGCTCCAGCGCCGCCTCAAGCTCGGCTACGCGCGCGCCGCGCGCATCGTCGACGAGATGGAGCAGCGCGGCATCGTCGGCCCCTTCGAGGGCAGCAAGCCGCGCCAGGTGCTCATCTCCCCCGAGCGGTGGGCCGAAATGAAGCTGAACCGCGCCGACTGAATAAAATTCGTCCCAGAGATGCCGCCCCCGGCGGCATCTCTCATTTCCGCCGCCCCGCGCGGCCGAGGAGAGTTACGATGTTTTTACCGCTGACCAAACAGGAGCTGCGCGAACGCGGATGGGACCGGCCGGATTTCATCTGCGTGACGGGCGACGCCTACGTCGACCACCCGAGCTTCGGGATCGCGATCGTCTCCCGCCTGCTGGAATCGCTCGGCTACCGGGTGGCGATGATTGCCCAGCCGGTGTCGGACGCGGACTACCTGCGCTTCGGCGCGCCGAAATACGGCTGGTGGGTGACGGGCGGCAACATCGATTCGATGGTCGCGCACTACACCGCCGCCAAGCGGAAGCGTTCGGACGACGCCTACACCCCGGGCGGGAAGGCGGGCCGCCGCCCCGACCGCGCGACGACCGTCTACTGCAACAGGATCCGCGCCCTCTTCCCCGACGCGCAGATCGTCATCGGCGGGCTGGAGGCGTCGATGCGCCGCTTCGCCCACTACGACTACTGGGCGGACACGGTGATGCCCTCCATTTTGGTCGACAGCCGCGCCGACCTGCTCATCTTCGGCATGGGGGAAAAGCAGACGGAGCACATCGCGCGGGAGCTGGAAAAGGGCGTGCCCGCCCAAGGGATCCGCTGCAAGGGGGTCTGCTACCTCACCAATCAGCTGGGGCTGCCCGCCGACGCCGTGTCGGTGGCCTCCTACGCCAAGGTGAAGGAGAACAAGCTCTCCTACGCCAAGGCCACCCGCACCGAGATCGAGGAACAGGACGCGGTGCGCGGGCGCAAGATCATCCAGAAGCAGGGGGACGACTGCTTCCTCGTGCAGACCGAGCCGATGCCTCCGCTCACGACGGAGGAGCTCGACGCGGTGTTCGCCCTGCCCTTCGAGCGGATGTACCACCCCTCCTACGAGGCGCAGGGGGGCGTGGACGCGATCAAGGAGGTCGAGTTCTCGATCATGCACAACCGCGGCTGCTTCGGCAACTGCAACTTCTGCTCGATCGCCTTCCATCAGGGCCGCGCCGTCACCTGCCGCAGCGAGGAGTCGGTCGTCGCCGAGGCGGAGGGCTTCCTCAAAAACCCGCGCTTTAAGGGGATCATCAGCGACGTGGGCGGCCCCTCCGCCAACTTCCGCCGTCCCTCCTGCAAAAAGCAGCTCTCCAAGGGGCTCTGCGCCGAGCGCAAATGCCTCGCGCCCACCCCCTGCCCCGCGCTCGAGGTCGACCACAGCGAATACCTCCATCTGCTGCGCCGCCTGCGCGGGCTGCCCGGGGTCAAGCGGGTGTTCGTCCGCTCCGGCCTGCGCTACGACTACATGATGCTCGAACAGGACGACCGCTTTATGCGCGAGCTGCTCCAGTACCATGTGAGCGGCCAGCTCAAGGTCGCGCCCGAGCATTCGAGCGCCCACGTCCTCGACTGCATGGGAAAGCCCCACATCGAGGTCTACGAGAAGTTCGCCGAGCGGTTCTACCGCCTCACCAAACAGGTGGGCAAGGAGCAGTACCTCGTCCCCTACCTCATCTCCTCCCACCCCGGCTCCACGCTGAAGGACGCGGTCAACCTCGCGGTCTTCCTCAAAAAGCACCGCATCCGCCCCGAGCAGGTGCAGGACTTCTACCCCACGCCCGGCTCCGTCTCCACCTGCATGTTCCATACCGGCCTCGACCCCTATACCCTCAAGGAGGTGTTCGTCCCCCGCTCGCAGGAGGACAAATGGCTCCAGCGGTCGCTGCTCCAGTACTATAAGCCCGAGAACCGCCGCGCCGTGCTCACCGCGCTCCAGCGCACCGGCCGGATGGACCTCGTCGGACACGGGCCGAACTGCCTGATCCCGCCCGACCGGCGCGCGCCCGACCGGGCGGCGGAAAAACCGGCGGGCCGCCAGGCGCCCGGCCGCGCGAAGGGCCGGGGGGAGCGGCGCGGCGCGCCGTCCCCGCGCGGGAAGCGCCCCGCCCGTCCCGCGGGCGGGCGCGGCCCCGGATAGCGGGCACGCGGGAGCGTTTTCTCCATAAGAAAAGCGGACATTTTCTTCGGAAAATGTCCGCTTTTTTTGCTGCGGGAAAAGGGCGCGCCTAGAGCAGGTGCAGCTTGATGCCCGCCTCCCCGATCCACTCCCGCCAGTCCTCGGGCAGACCGGTGTCCGTCACGATCGCGTCGAACTGGGACAGGTGGGCGTAAAACGCCACCCGGACGTTGCCGAACTTGCTGGAATCGGTCACGAGGATGCGCGTCTTGGAGGAGCTGATGGCCGCCAGCTTGAGGTCCACCTCGTACTGGTAGGTGCAGGTGACCCCCAGCTCCCGGTGCACCCCGCCCGCCGAGAGGAAGACCTTGTTGGCGCGGAGGTTGTTGACCATCGCGACATTCTCGGGGGATTCGCACATGTCGGTGGCGTGGTGGTAGCTCCCGCCCCCCAGGATGAGTCGCCGGTTCGGCCTCTGCCGGAGCTGGTTGAAGACGCTGACGCTGAAGCACATGGCGGAAAAGTCCATGTCCGCCGGGATGTGACGGGGCAGGCGCTCGAGCGTGCTGCCCACGTCGAGGATGACCATGTCGCCCGGCTCGATCATCGACGCGGCGAACCGGGCGATCCGCTCCTTTTCCTCGAAGTGGGAGCTGTTTTCATAGGCCCACTCGTAGTCCGGTCCGATGACCGGCCGGGCCTGGGGGTTCTTGAGCAGGACGTGGCCGTGCGCGACGGTCACAATATCGCCGTCCATCAGCACCTCCAGGTCCCGGCGGACGGTCATTTCCGACACCTTCAGCTCCCCGGCCAGCTCCCGGACCGTGGAGGAGCGCCTTTGCTGCAGAAGCTCTGTCATCCGGTTGATCCGCAACAGTTTTTTGTCCAATCGAAGCAATCCCTTCCTGTTATGATCTTGCCAAATCATAACAAATTGTGTTGGAAAATTCAAGTATTTGTGAATATTTTATCAATATAGCGCCTGTTTTCTCCCATAAAAATCACAAAATGATTTATTTTGTGATTTTTTATGTGGTTTTCTCCCAAGCTCCCGGACCCCCATGTGGCCAATTCTCCGAATCTTTCCGCCCGCCCCCACATCCGTATTGCAATGCGCAAAAACGCCGTGTTAAGATGGGCTTGCAACCGGTGATCCCGGTAACAGATTTTTTCACATTCCGCCCGCGGGCACAAAGCCGTTACACGCAAAACCTTTCAAGGAGGGGAAGTCCATGCTCGAAATTCTGGCCGGCATGCTGCGCACCGCCGCCCCCATTCTGCTCGCCGCCATGGGCGGCGTCGTCTTTGAAAAAGCCGGGGTGTTCACGATCGCACACGAGGGCATCATGCTCTTCGGCGCGTTTTTCGGCGTGCTGGGCGTCTACCTGACCGCCTCCCCCCTCATGGGGGTCGCCTTCGCGCTGACGGCGGGCGCGGTCTGCGGGCTGCTCTACATCTGGCTGACCGAGCGGCTGAGCGCCAACGCGACGATCGTCTCGATCGGCATCAACACGCTGGCGATCGGCGCCACCACCTACATGATGAAGATGATCTTCGGGGACGCCGGGACGGTCGGGAACCCGCGCATCATCGGCCTCCCGCGGATTTCGATCCCCCTGTTCGACCGGGTCCCCTTCCTGGACAAGGTGCTCAACAACCACACCGCGCTGGTCTACGTCTCCCTGCTCCTCGTCGCGGCTCTCCACTTCCTGCTCTTCCACACCCACCTCGGCATCTCCCTGCGCGCCGTGGGGGAAAAGCCGGAGGCCGCGGCCGCCGCCGGGATCCCCGTCTACCGCTACCGGCTGGCCGCCTCCGTCTTCGCGGGGATGCTCTGCGGGCTGGCGGGGGTGCACCTCTCCCTCGGGTACGTCAAGATGTTCACCGAAAACATCACGGCGGGGCGCGGGTTCTTCGCCTACACGGCGGTCGTCTTCGGGCACGCCAACCCCTTCGCCGCGGCGCTCGCGAGCTTTGTGTTCGGGCTCGCGGAGGTCGTCACCTTCCGCGTCCAGAACCTGAACCTCCCCGGGCCGCTCGTGCTCACCATTCCCTATCTCGTCACGCTTGCGGTGCTGATCCTGCGCAACCTGCGCCTGAAAAAGCCCGCCGCCCATAAGCCAAACCCAGCCGCGACCAACAACTAAATCGAAAAAGGGGGATTTCCATGGCAGTACCAATTCAAAAGATGCTCGACTTCTCGGGGAAAACCGTGATCGTCACCGGCGGCCGCGCCGGGCTCGGCTCGGGGATCGCAAAGCGGTTCGCCGAGACGGGGGCCAACGTCGTGATCACCTACCGCACCGAGGACCCGGCGCACCCCGCCGCCGAGGTGGTGGCGGAGATCGAAAAACGCGGCGCCAGGGGGCTTGCCATCCGCACCGACGTGCGGGACGCCGCCAGGAGCCGGGAGATGATCGCCAAGGCGGCGGAGGTCTTCGGCCGGGTGGATATGCTGGTCAACAACGCGGGCATCTATCCGCACCACGACCTGCTCACCGTGGGCGAGGCCGAATGGGACGACATGCACCAGTCCAACCTGCGGGGCGCCTTCTTCTGCGCGCAGGCCGCCGCCAACCAGATGATCCGCCAGGGGACGGGCGGCGCCATCGTCAACATCCTCTCGATCAACGCCTTCCGGCCGATGGCCGACGGGCTCGTCTACGGCTCCTCCAAGGCGGGGCTCGAGATGGTCACGCGCTGCATGGCCTTCGAGCTTGGAAAGTACGGCATCCGCGTCAACGCGGTCGCGCCCGGGCTCATCGACGCGCCCGGCCTCGACCAAAACGTCCCCGGCTGGCGGGAACGCTACAGCGACCGGGCCCCTCTCGGGCGGATCGCGCAGCACGTCGACATCGCCGACGTCTGCATCTTCTGCTGCAGCGAGCTCTCCGCATGGGTGACGGGAGAGACCATCCTGGCCGACGGCGGCGTCATGCTCGCCGAGGCCTACTAGAGAAGGAGGCTTCCATGAACGACTATTACTCCCTCAAAAACCGCGTCGCCATCGTCACGGGCGGCGGCAGCGGGCTCGGCCTCGGCATCGCCCGGGCGCTCGGCCAGCTCGGCGCGTCCGTCATGCTCTGCGACATCAACGAATCGAGCCTGCGCAGGGCGGCCGAGGAGCTCCGGCTGGAGGGGATCGACGCCGCCGCCAGCTACTGCGACGTGACCAAGCCCGACACCGTGCGGGAGTCGCTGGAACGCGCGCGCCAGGTCCTCGGCGTGCCAGACATCCTCGTGAACAACGCGGGCGTCACGCTGATGCAGGATATCTTCGAGATCGGGGACAAGGACTGGGATTTCATCCTGGGCGTCAACGTCAAGGGGCTCTTCCGGATGACCCAGCTTTTTGCGGACGGGCTGCGCCGGGCGGGAAAGGGCGGCAACGTCGTCAACCTCTCCTCCAACGGCGCCAAGGTCACCTACGACGACCAGGTGCACTACTGCGCCTCCAAGGCGGCGGTCAGCAACATGACCCAGTGCATGGCCTCCAACTTTGCCCCGCTGGGCATCAACGTCAACGCGGTCTGTCCGGGCGCGGTGGACACCGCCATGCTCCGGGCCTGCATGGCCGCCACCGAGCAGCAGACGGGCGGCCGGGTGACGGTGGCCGACTGCGAGCGGACCTGGGGCCCGCCCCAGCTCGGCAGGCTGATCCAGCCGGTCGAGGTCGGCCGGGTCGTCGCCTTCCTCTGCACGCCCGCCGCCGCGATGATCCGCGGCCAGTCGATCAACGTGGACGCCGGGAACACCAAATTCTGACGATGAATAAGGAGGGAATCTCATGAAAAAGGCTCTTGCTCTCATGCTCGTTCTGACCCTGTCCCTTTCCCTGCTGGCAGGCTGCGGCGGCAGTCCGGCCGCCTCCCCCGCTCCCGACAGCGGCGCGCAGGCCGCGCAGGCCGCCCCCCAGGAACCCGCTCCCGCTTCCGGCGGACGCCGCGTCGTCATGGTGATCCCCCAGAGTCTCGGCGACTCCGGGCCGATGGACAGCCTCAAGCAGAATCTTGAGAAGGCCGCCGAGGAGTTCGGCCTCGACACCTCCATCTACGAGGCGCTCGAGCCCTCCCAGCACGAGGAGGTCGTCCGCACCTTCGCGCGCGAGGGGGTCGACATGATCATCTGCGCCATGCCCACCATGGTGGAGGCGCTCAAGGCCGTGGCCCCCGAGTTTCCCGACACCAAATTCTGCATGGTCTTCCCGCTTGAGGAGATCGAGATGGACAACGTCGTCTGCGTCGACTTCGCCACCTGGGAGGGCTACTACCTGTGCGGCGTCCTCGCCGGCCACATGACCAAGGTCAACCAGGCCGGGCACGTCATCGGCGCCGAGCAGAGCGCGCTGATCGCCAACTACAACGCCTTCAAGGCGGGCGGAAAATCGGTCAACCCCGACTTTGACGTGCTCCTCTCCAACGCGAACTCGTTCGACGACCCCGCCAAGGGCAAGGAGGCCGCCATCAGCCTGATCGACCAGGGCTGCGACCTGATCATCACCGACTGCGCCGCCACCGCGATGGGCGTCATCGAGGCGGGCGAGGAGAAGGGCGTCTTCATCATCGGCGACTCCTCCCCCCACAACGAGATCTCCCCCGCGGTCGTGCTGGCCGACACGATGACCCAGTTCGGCCCCGCCATGTACTCGGTGGTCAGTGAATTCGCCAACGGCAGCTTCTCCCCCGGCACCCACTTCTCCACGCTGGCGGAGGGCGGCATCGGCATCACCGTGAGCCCACTCATCTCCGAGCACCTCAGCGCGGAGGACAAAGCCGCCTTTGACGAGGGCGTGGCCGACGTGGAAGCCGTCTCCGAAAAGATCAAGGCCGGCGAACTGACGGTCGAGCGCAACATCCAGAAGTGACACACCAGTGGACCGGCCCGCGCCCTCTGGGCGCGG
>NZ_JANFZX010000040.1:0-26560 GCF_024461615.1 Anaerotruncus sp. DFI.9.16 | reverse complement strand
GGCAAGCTACGCCGCTCACTGAGCGGCAAGCCTAAAACCGCCGTCGGTCGACTACTGACAAACTGCGCCGCTCGTTGAGCGGACAATCAAACTGCGCCGCTCGATGAGCGGCAAATCTAAGCCCGCCCCGGGGCGGGACCCGGCAAGCTACGCCGCTCACTGAGCGGCAAGCCTAAAACCGCCGTCGGTCGACTACCGACAAACTTCGCCGCTCGTTGAGCGGCAAGCCTAAGCCCACGCCGGGGCGGGACCCGGCAAGCTACGCCGCTCACTGAGCGGCAAACCCAAAAGGGCCCACCGGCATAGCCGGTGGGCCCTTTTCCAGATAAACCTATTTTTGCAGCATGAGCTTGGCGCATTTGTAGACGTCACCGCATCCGAGGGTGAGGACGAGGTCGCCCGGCTTGGCGTTGGCCATGACGTACCTGGCGATTTCGGGGAACGCGGGGAACCAAACCGAGCCGGGGATTTTTTCGGCGAGCTGGCTGGTGTAGACGCCGTAGGTGTTCTTCTCGCGGCTGCCCATGATCTCGGACATGACCACATGGTCGGCGAGGGCGAGGGCAAGCGCGAAGTCGTCCATCAGCATTTGGGTGCGCGAATAGGTGAACGGCTGGAAGACCGCCCACACCTCGCGGAAGGGAAGCTCCTTGGCGGCGCGGAGGGTCGCGGCCAGTTCGGCGGGATGGTGGGCATAGTCGTCCGCGATTGTGACCCCGTTCACGGCACCGAGGATTTCAAACCGCCGCCCCGCCCCACGGAACTTCGCGAGGTGCTCGGCGATTGCGGAAACGGGCGCGCCCGCATGGATGGCGGCGGCGATCGCGGCGACGGCGTTGAGGATGTTGTGCCGTCCGGGCACGTGGATGGTAAAGCGGCCGAGCGGCTTTCCGTGATGGAGCAGGTCGAAGGTGGAGACGGCCCCCTCGTGGACAATGCCGGCGGGGGAGTAGTCGCAGCTCTCCTCCCAGCCGAAGGTGATGATCTCCTTGCCCGTGACGCCGGAGACCGCCTTCATCGAGTTTTCGTCGCTGCCGTTGACGATGACGGCCTTTTTCGCCATCCCGGCGAAGATGCGGAAGGATTTGATGATGTTTTCGATCGTGCCGAAATACTCGAGGTGGTCGGCGTCGACGTTGAGGATGACCGCCACGTCGGGATCGAGCTGGAGGAAGTGGTCGTTGAACTCGCACGCCTCGCACACCATGACGCCGCTTTCCCCCACGCGGCCGTTTCCGCCGATGGCCGGCAGCTTGCCTCCGATGACCGCAGTCGGGTCGAGGCCCGCGCCGAGCAGGATCTGGGTGAGCATGGCGGTGGTGGTGGTCTTGCCGTGGGTACCGCAGACGCAGATGCACTCGTGGTAGAGGCTCGTGAGGTAGCCGAGGATCTCTGCGCGTTCGACGGTGGGGACCCCGCTTTTTTTCGCGGCGATCAGCTCGGGGTTGTCGGCCATGATCGCGGCGGTGTAGATGATGAGGTCCGCGCCGTCGATGTTTTCGGCGCGCTGGCCGAGCGCGACCGGGATGCCCATGCTGCGTTCGAGCGAGACGGTGTCGGATTCGTTGTTGTCGGAGCCGGTGATGAAATAGCCCTGCGCGTGCAGAATCTGCACGATGGGGAACATTCCCGACCCGCCGATGCCGATAAAATGGATGTGCTTTACCGTTTTCAGGAGGCTTCCGTCGAACATGCGCGCTTTCAACTCCAAAAAGGAAAGGCAGCGAGCCTTTCCCGTCAAATTTGCTTGGATATTTTACTTGTATGTAGTATAGGACGGATTGGTGAAAAATTCAAGTGCGCCAGGGCGTGGTGCATAACTTTTGGAAAACCGCCGAATACTATCGATAGCATCTTTGACAAAACCCGAGGAGGAAATTCACCATGCAGATCACCGATATCAAAATCCGCCGTACCTATCAGGATACCCGCCTGCGCGCGCTGGTATCCGTGACGATCGATGGAGAGCTCGCCGTCCACGACATCAAGGTCATCGAGGGCCCGGAACGCCTCTTTGTGGCGATGCCCAGCCGCAGGGACGACAGCGGCGCCTTCCGGGACATCGCCCACCCGATCACGACCGCCGCCCGCCGCCAGCTCGAGGACGCGATCCTCTCCGCCTACCAGGAGCACCTCGCGGCACAGCAAGGCGCCCAGCAGCTCGAGGAGCACCTGCACGCCGGCCAGGAAGCCGGGGAATGAATACCGCCCCGCGGAAACGCGGGGCGGTATTTTTGCCGTCCGAGGCATTTGTTAAGCATCTGTGAATTTTTGCGCGCCGCACGCAAACCCCGTCGGATTTTGTGTTAAAATAATCCACAGACGGTCTTCCGCGGCCCTGCCGCGAATTCTTGATAACGACGAGGTGGCCATGCGAAAGTTCCTGACCCTGCTGGCGGCGCTGCTCATTGCGCTGCCCCTCTCCCTCCCGGCTTCGGCCGAACAGAATCCCGGTCAGCCGCCGACCCTCTACGCGGAGGCGGCGATCCTGGTGGACGCGGACACCGGGCAGGTGCTCTACCAGAAGAACCCCGACAAAAAAATGTACCCGGCGAGCATCACCAAGCTCATGACCTGCCTGATCGCGATGGAGGAGGCGCAGCCGGACGACGTGGTGACGATGACCGACGAGGCGGTCTTCGCGGTCCCGCGCGACACCACCCACATCGCGCTGACGGGGGGCGAGCAGCTCACCGTCGAGCAGCTGGAATATGCGATGATGGTCGAGTCGGCCAACGACGCGGCCAACGGGCTCGCCGTCCACCTGGCCGGCTCGCTCGAGGCGTTCGCGCGGCGGATGAACAGCCGCGCCGCCGAGCTCGGCCTTCAGAACACGAACTTTGTAAACGCCAACGGCCTGCCGAACACGGCGCACTACACCTCGGCGCGGGACATGGCGGTCATCACGCGGGAGGCCTACGGCCATCCGGAGTTCCGCACGCTGGCGGGCACCACCCACTATGAGATTCCTCCCACCAACAAGCAGGCGGAGACCCGGCGGCTCAACAACCGCAACTATATGTTCACGCTGAACGACACCTATCCCGGCGCATTTGCGGGCAAGGTGGGCTGGACGGAGGAGTCCGGCCACACGTTGGTCACGCTTGCCGAGCGGGGCGGCGTGACCCTCATCTGCATCGTGCTCCACTCGGACGGGGTCATCGACGCGCAGTATATCGACTCGACCAACCTCTTCGATTACGGCTTCGGCGCCTTTTCGCGGACCGCCGTGCCCGCCTCGAAGATCGAACGGCGGGAGGCTTCCTATACGGGCGCGGACGGCGGGACGCTCACCGCGTCCCTCGCGGCGGAGGGGGAGGCTTCCGTCCTGCTCCCCGCCGGGACAACGGCGGACGACCTTGGGGTGCGCTATTCCATCCCCGATCCGCTGACGCCCGAGACGGCCGCCGAAGCCCGCGCCGAGCTGGTGCTCCCCTCGCCCCCCGGGCGGATGGAGGAGGTCGTGGGGACCGTCCCGCTCGCCCTCTCGCTGCCGCAGCCGGAGGCGATGCCCGCGGACGGCGCGCCGCAGAAGGACGGGAAAAGCCCGCTGCCCATGCTCCTGCGCTGGGCCGGCATCCTCGGGGGCGTGCTGCTGGGACTGGCGGTCCTGCTGCTGGTCGTGCGCGCGGTGCTGCGGGCGCGCTACCGCAAAATGCGCCGGAGGCGCCGCCGCGTGAACCGCGCCGCGCCCCCGCAGGCTCGCCCGCGCCCGCGTCCGGAAACCTTCATCGACGTGCGCACGGGCAAGGACGCGAAGGACAAGATCCGGATCATCGACGTGGAGGAGCTGAAATAGGGGGATTCGCCCGCCGGGCAATCACCGAATCGAAAAGACCCTCATAGGATGGGGTATACGTGAGTATGCCAGTAAAATCCTATGGGGGTACTTTTATGACTGCATATAAAACCTTTGCCGTCGTCGGGGGGGACCTGCGCCAGGCGCACGTCGCAAACCGGCTGGCGGCACAGGGGAAAACGGTTTACGCCATGCTGCTCGAAACGAACAGCGCGCTTGAGAAAAGCCTGGTGTGCGCCGAAGACCCGGAGGACGTCCTGCCGCAGTGCGACGTGATCATCTTTCCTCTGCCGATGAGCACCGACGAACGGCATGTGAACGCGCCCTTTTCCAAGCAGAAGGTGCGGGTGTGCGACTGCCTGTCGGGGCTCAAGCCGGGCGCCTGCGTGCTGGGCGGCAAGGTGAGCCCGGCGATGCGCGCGCTGGCCGAGAGCTGCGGCGTCACGATCATCGACTACTTTGAACGGGAGGAGCTCTGCGTGAAAAACGCGGTCATCACCGCCGAGGGCGCGGCGTCGATCGCGATGGAGGAGCTGCCGATCTCCCTGTTCGGCTCCCGCTGCATGATCACCGGGCACGGGCGGATCTCCAAGGCGCTGATGCGCATCCTGCGCGGGATGGGCGCGGATGTCACAGTCGCGGCGCGCAAACACGGCGACCTGGCCGAAATCGAGGCGGAGGGATGCCGCGCGGTACATATCGCGACGCTCGCGGAGCACGTCCGGGGGATGGATGTCCTCTTCAACACGGTGCCCGCCCGCATCCTCACCGCCGACATCCTGGAGAAGCTGGGCCCGGATACGCTGCTGATCGATCTTGCTTCAAAGCCGGGCGGGGTAGGGCGGACGTTTGCACCACCGCCCAAACGCCCGGAACGCCCGGCTTCGCGGGCCGGGCGGGCCCGCCCGCGCCGGTCCAAAAAGGCGGCTCCCGAAGGTTTTGGAAGGGGTGGAGCGCAAGGGACCACGGTTCGGGCGGCAAAGGCCCGATCCGTGCGCGGGGCCGGGGCGCGGGGGAAGGTTGCGTAAACAAGGCGGATGATGGAAGTATTTACAAATAGGACATAGACTTCTAGACACTAAACTGATAAAATAGAACGGTAACATGATGAAGGGCGCTTTTTGAGGAGGGAGAGGCACAATTGAACAGAGAGCAGCGGCTTTACAGCGTGATATATGACTATTTTTTCACCCGCATCTGCCTTGGGTTCTACCAGGAGGGGGACACCCTGCCCTCGATCGGAGAGGCGCGCGAAATGTTCGGCGTCTCGACGCGCACCATCCGCAAGGCCTACCACATGCTCGAGGAGGAGGGCTACCTGTCGATCTCGCGCGGGAGGAACGCCGTTGTGATCAGGGGGGCGCCGGGCGGCCAATGCCGCGAGGTGTGCGTCGCCTATTTCGCGGCCCGGCGGGATTCCATTCTCGACCTGTCCTGGATGGCGAAAAAGATTCTGCCGGAGATCTTCCTGCGGGGGTTCCTGATGATGGACGGGGAGGGACTGGACGGACTCGCCCTTTCGGTGGAGAAGATGCGCATACAGAATCTTCAAACGCAGCTCCAATGCTTCTGCCGGATTCTCGCGCCGCTGGGCAACCCGCTGCTCACCTCCTTTTTCTGGGAGATTTCCGTCTTCAGCCGCATGACCTACCTGCGGGGCCTCTTTGCGGACGAGGCGGAGAACGAGCGGGATTCGGAAAACCTGCGCCGCAGGTTCATGGAGATGATCGACGCGCGGCGCGCGGAGGACTCCGAACGGCTGCGAACGCTGATCTGCCGCTTTTTCGGGAACTGCGACGTGCATGTTCGCGCCCACTTCGGCGAACTCGCGTCACGGTACGCGCCCGCGTCCGAGCAGGTCCCCTTCACCTGGCGCGTCTACAAGGGCCGGCCGCAGCAGGGCTTTTTCATCGCCATGAAGCTCATCCGGAAGATTTACGCCGAGGACTACCGGCTCGGGGAATTTCTCCCCTCCGCCGCCGACCTCGCGGAGGAGTACGGCGTCTCGGTGATCACGATCCGCAGGACGCTCGTGCTGCTAGGACGGCTCGGGCTGACCGAGACGATCAACGGCCGGGGCACACGGGTCATCCCGCAGGAGGAGAACGTCGCCCGGCAGGGGCTTCAGGCCCCCGCGGTGCGCAAAAACCTAAAGATTTTTTTACAGACGGTGCAGATGCTCGCGCTGACGGGCGAGGCGGTCATGCTGGCCTCCTTCCCGCACTTCAAGCCGGACAAGGTCCGCCGCGCGGCGGAGACCTTCCGGAACGAGACCGCCTATGACATCGTCCCCTTCACCTGCATGGAGCTGGTGGCGGATTCCGACGCCTCCCCCTGCCTGCGGGAGCTTTACGGGCAGCTTTCCGACCTGTTCGGCTGGGGGGTCATTCTCCGCTTCCTCGCTCGGGGGAGCTCCGTCTCCGGGGAGCGCCGGGAGCTGATCGAGGAGATGCGCGCCGGTTTGGCCGCGCGGGACGCCGGCCGGTTCGCCCGCGGCTTCAGCGGCCTGATGTTCCATGTCCTCGAGGGGGCGGGGCGCAGGCTGCGGGAGCGGGGCGTCCTCTGAAAACGGGAGCCGCCGGACGCAAAGCATGGGATGGAACCGAAGGGCCGCCGCGGTCACAGCGGCGGCCCTTTTTTTGTCCTCATCCGTCCGCATTGGGCGGCGCGGCGGGACATATACTGTGTCGGAGGTGGGCGCATGGAAAAAACGGAACCGACGGTCCGGCTCGTCTTCGCACCTGAGGACGGGCCCTCCCTGCGGGAGCTGCTGCTGGAATTGCTGCGCGCCATGCGGGAGGAGCCGGAACGGTAAGCCCTCCGCGAAAGGCCCCGGCGCGCCCCCATCGGGGCGCGCCGGGGCCTTTCCATGCGGTGGAGTCCGCCGGGGAACTCAAATTTCAGATTCGTCTTGCTTCTTGGTCACAAACACGTTAAAATAGAGGTATTATGAGGGTCAGGGACGATTATACGGTGGAAGTCAGCCGTCCTTTTCCGGGGAAAAGCCCGGGAGGGGGCGGCAAAAGACTATAAAATGACCGCCCGCGGGCGGATAAAGGGGATCGTGTGTCGATGACGACTGCGGAATGTTACGCCCTGATCGGGGCGGACTATGCGGAGGTGCTCCGCCTGATGGGGAACGAGGACCGCGTGAGGCGCTTCCTGCTCAAGTTCGCCGAGGAGCCCAGTTACGGCCTGCTGTGCAGGTCGGTGGAGGCCGGGGACGCGAAGGAGGCGTTCCGGGCCGCCCATTCCATCAAGGGCGTCTGCCTGAACCTGGGGCTGACCGCCCTGTACCGGTCCGCCGGCGACCTGTGCGAGGAGCTGCGCGGCGGCGCTTTCACGGACGCCGTACCCGGTCTGCTCCGGCGGGTCGGGGAGGACTACCAGAAAACCATCAACGGGATCCGGGAGCTGGCGCAGGCTTAAGGATTTGAAAAGAGGACGACATGAAAAAGCAAGGCATGATACTGATCGTGGACGACACGGAGATGAACCGCTCCCTGCTGGCGGATATGCTTTCGGAGGACTACGAGATCCTGGAAGCCGCCAACGGCGTGGAGGCGTCCGCCATCCTGCACCAGTACAGCGAGGAGCTCGCCCTTGTCCTGCTGGACATCGTCATGCCGGAGATGGACGGCTTCGAGGTCCTGGCGCTCATGAACAAGAACGGCTGGATCGGGCACATCCCCGTCATCACCATCTCGTCGGAGACCGCATCCACCTACATCGACCACGCCTATGACCTCGGGGCCACCGACTACATCAGCCGCCCGTTCGATGAAAAAACCGTCCAGCGCCGCGTGCGCAACACCATCATGCTCTACTCCAAGCAGAAAGCGTTGGAAGGGATGGTAGCAGAGCAGATCGTGGAGAAGGAGCGGAACAACTTCCTGATGGTGGAGATCTTGTCCAACATCGTCGAGTTCCGCAACGGGGAAAGCGGGCTGCACGTGCTGCACATCCGCACCCTCACCGAGATTTTCCTGCGCAAGCTCCAGGAGATCACCGACCGCTACCCCCTCACGGCCGCCCGGTCGGCGCTGATCGTCAACGCCTCCGCGCTGCACGATGTGGGGAAGATCTCCATCCCGGAGGAAATTTTGAATAAACCCGGCTCCTTGACGCCCGCGGAATACGAGGTCATGAAGACCCACTGCGCCCTCGGCGCGCAGATCATGGAGGACGCCCTCCTGCGCCACAAGGAGGAGCTGCTCCAGGTGGCCTACAACATCTGCCGCTGGCACCACGAGCGGTATGACGGGGGCGGCTATCCCGACGGGCTGCGGGGGGAGGAGATCCCGGTCGAGGCCCAGGTCGTCGCGCTCGCGGACGTCTACGACGCACTGACGAGCACGCGGGTCTATAAGCAGGCCTTTCCCCACGGCGTGGCCATGCGGATGATCATGGGCGGGGAGTGCGGCGTCTTCAACCCGCTGCTGCTCCAGTGTCTGCGGGAGCTGGGGCCGCGCCTGGACGACGAGCTCCGCCTGCGCTCGCTCAACGACGTCTCCGAGGCGAACATCCGGGAGCTCTCCACCCAGGCGATCGCCGGCTCAAAGGTGTCCAACCGCACCCTCACCCTGCTGGAGCAGGAGCGGACCAAGTACCAGTTCTTCGCCTCGATGTCCAATGAGATCCAGTTTGAATACAGCTATCAGTCCGACCTGCTCACCTTGTCCGAATGGGGGGCGCGCCAGCTTGGGCTGAACGTCCTGATCGAGCACCCCGAGCAAAACGGGGAGCTGCAAGGGATCTTCCTCATCGCGGACTATCTCGACCTGCAGGACCGCCTGCGCCGCGCGACGCCCGAAAAGCCGATCGTCAGCGGGACCTACTGCCTCAACGTCAAGGGGGAGAGGCGCTGGTACAAGGCGGTGGCCCGCCCCCTTTGGGAGGGGAATGGGACCGAGCAGGTGGGGGTCATCGGCAAATTCGTGGACGACCACGAGGAACAGCTGCGGCTGGAGCGGCTCAAGCGGATGGCCGAACAGGATTCGCTGACACGGCTCAACAACCACGCCGCCGCCCGCAGGTGGATCCAGATGGCGCTGTCCGGCGGGGACAGGCCCTACGCGATGGTGCTCTTCGATCTGGACAACTTCAAGGAGGCCAACGATCGCTATGGCCATATGTTTGGGGACGAGGTGCTCAAGCATGTGGCGCAGCTCGTGCAGAAGAGCGTGCGCAGCGGCGACATCGCGGCGCGGATCGGCGGAGACGAGTTCCTCATCTTCCTCGAATACAGCGGCGAAATCGAGCCGGTGATCCGGCAGATTTTCGCCGCGCTGCACGGGGAATACCAGTCGTTTGAAATCCTGATCAGCATGGGCATCGCCCTCTCGCCGGAAAACGGCACCCAGTACGATGCGCTCTTCCACGCGGCCGACCAGGCGCTGTATGTGGCAAAAAAGGGCGGGAAGGACCGCTACCGCTTCTATGACGATTCGATGCAGGGGGTCCTGAGCGTGCTTTCGCCGATGGACGCCTGAATCGCGCCACCGCATACCGGAACAAGAGACCGCCGCTTTCGCGGCGGTCTTTCCGCGTCCCGCCCCGCGCATGGTCCGCCGCCGCGCGGCATATATTGGGGCAGGGGGTGGGCAGATGGACGAACGGAAACGGAGGGGGCCGTGAGCGCGGCGCGCGCGGCGCTCTATCTGCGCCTTTCCAAGGAGGACGGCGACCGGGACGGCGCCTCCCAGAGCATCCGGAACCAGCGGGATTTCCTGCTGGACTACTGCGGGAAAAACAGCCTGCCCGTCGTGGAAATCTACGCGGACGACGGCTACACGGGGACGAACTTCAACCGGCCGGGCTTCCTGCGCATGGTGGAGGACATCGAGGCGGGCCGGGTCGACACGGTGCTCACCAAGGACCTCTCCCGGCTCGGGCGCGACTACATCCTGACGGGCTACTACCTCGAGCGGTATTTCCCCGAGCGGGGCGTCCGCTACATCGCGGTGAACGACCGCATCGACACGGCCGCCGAGCAGAGCGACATGACCCCTTTCCGGGCGGTCTTCAACGACCTTTACGCGAAGGACATCTCCCGCAAGGTGCGCGCCGCGCTCCAGACGCGCCGGCAGATGGGCAAGTTCATCGGGACCTATCCGCCCTACGGCTACCGCAAGGACCCGGCGGACAGGAACCATCTTGTGGTCGAGGCGGAGGAGGCCGCGCAGGTGCGGCGGATCTACGCCTGGTTCCTCGGCGGGCAGACGGTGTCGGCCATCGCCCGCCGGCTGACGGAGGAGGGGGTCCCCACCCCCTCGGCGGGCAAGCGGATGGCCTGCGGCCAAAAGCCCGGCGCGGGGTGGAGCTACCCGATGGTGCGCCGCATCCTGTCGATGCCGACCTACCGGGGGGACCTGGTCTCCCGCATGTCGCAGAAGATCAGCTACAAGCTGGACCGGGTGCGCCGCCTGCCGCGGGAGGAGTGGCTGGTCGCGGAGGGGACGCACGAGGCGATCGTTTCCTCCGCGACGTTCGAGCGCGCGCAGGAGCTGCTCGCGGTGCGCGGCTACGCCGCGCGGCGGAAGACCGCGGAACCCAGGCCGCTGACGGGGCTCTTTTTCTGCGCGGACTGCGGCGCGCCGATGACCCTCTGGTCGAACGGCAAGGCGCGCTACTTCGTCTGCGCGGGGTGGAAGCGGAACCCCGGGGAGCACCGCTGCACCGCCCACTACCTGCGGGAGGAGGCGGTGCTCGAGGCCGTCCGCGCCGCCCTCGCGGAGCTGCTCGCCCAGGTGCGGGATCCCGGCGGGCTGGCGGAGGAGGCCGCGGGTCCCGCCGGGGAGGAGGCGGAAATTCTCGCGCGCAGGCTCGAACGGTCGCGGGACGCTTTGGCTGCCCTCTACCGCGACCGGGCGGAGGGGCGGGTCGGGCAGGAGGCGTTCGACGCGCTCGCCGGGCGGATGCGGCGGCAGGAGCGGGCGCTCGCGGATAAGCTCGCCGCCGCGCGGCGGGGGGACGAGGCGCGGGAGGATTTCCGCACCCGAGCGATGGAGCTGCTCGGAGGAAAAACACTCAGCCGCGGACTTGCGCTCGGATTGATCGAACGGATCGAAGCGTCGTCGGATAAAGCTCTTGTGATCAGACTGCGCTGCGCCGACATAACGCAGAAGCGGTAGAATTGATGCCTGCCGGAGGCGTGTGGGAGGCGGCGCGAAAACTAGGAAAATGCAGGAAGCGCTGGCGGACGCTGCTTGATCAGGTGGGTAAATCTGCATTTTTGCAAAAAATCGGAAAAAATGGTGGGTTTAAGATTGGGAACGTGCAGGAAGCCGGCCGGTCCGCCGGCCGGTCCTGTTTTGTATTTTTATGGATTATTGTATCATTTAAACAAATAGCATTCGGTCACAAAACAATTTTTAAGAGTTAGAAAAAGAAGGAAAAACAAAAGTAAAATGCAAAAAACATAAAATATTCCATTCTGATCAAGCTCCAAAACCCTTGAAATACCAATGGGAAACTGCTATAATATCACTAAATAAAACGCGCAAAATTGTCTAAAAAAGGGAGCTCTTTTGCGTGGTAACACTTCAACTTGATCAATTTGTTGCAACAGGCAAATGTGACTGTCTTAAAAAGTCTGGAATGAAGGAAATCTTTCCTGCCCGAATTTGACCCGAAGGAGGCCGCCGTTTTGCAGAGTTTCAAATATGTTGCCAGAGACGCAAACGGCAAAATTTTTCGGGGCACTGTTCAGACGGAGAACCGCGACGCGGCTTTCCGGAAGCTGAAGGACGGCGGCCTTTACAGCCTGAAGCTGGAGGAAATCGGGGAAGATGCCCACAGGCCCCAGCGCATCAGACTCAAGGAGGTCGCCTTTTTTTGCCGCCAGATGAGCACGATGCTCGCCGCCGGCGTCACCGTCCTCAAGGCGATCGACATCCTTTGCAGCCGCGCCGACCGGCCCAAGACCCGCAAGGCTTACCTGCGCCTCTACGAGGACATCCAGAAGGGCCTTTCGCTGACCGAGGCGTTCAAGGAGCAGGAGGGCGTCTTTCCGCCGCTGCTCGTGAACATGGTCCAGGCGGGCGAGCTGAGCGGTTCGCTCGACCGGGTGATGGAACGGATGGCCGAGCATTACGAAAAGGAGAACCGCATCCTCAACAAGGTGCGCAGCAGCCTCGTCTACCCGGTGCTGCTCGTCTGCGTCACGCTCGGGGTCGTGATCGGCCTGTTCGTCTTCGTGCTGCCGAGCTTTTTCACGATGTTCGAGGGCGCCGAGGTGCCGCCCATCACCAGGGGCGTCATGGCCGTGAGCGGCTTTCTCACCAACCGCTGGTACCTGGTGATCGTTGCCGTCCTCCTGCTGGGACTCGGCTGGATCTTCCTGTCCGGGATACCGCGGGTGCGCATGTGGATCGACCGGCTCAAAATCCGGATCCCGGTCTTCGGCAAGCTGATCATGACCGTCTACGTCTCCCGGATGACCGACGCGCTTTCGATCCTCTATTCGAGCGGCATTTCGATGCTCGACACCGTGAGCATCGCGGTGAGCGTGCTGGGCAACAGCTATATCGAGGGGCGGTTCGGCCAGGTCATCCAGGACATCGAGCAGGGGGAGATGCTCTCCGCCGCGATCGAAAAGACGGGGCTCTTTGACCCGATGGTCACCTCGGTGATCTACGTCGGGGAGCAGTCGGGCAGCCTCGACCGGATCCTGGCAAAATTGTCCGCGTTCTACGACGACGAGGCGCAGACCGCGATGCAGCGGATGGTGACGCTGGTGGAACCGCTGATGATGATCGTGATCGCGATCATCATCGGCATCGTGATCGCGGCGGTGCTGCTGCCGATCTACAGCATGTACGGGACGGTCCTGTAGGAGAGGATTTTTCAGATGATTTTATCTGTGGAAATTTCAGCGCAATGGATCCATATGGTTTCGGCGCGCCGCAGGCGGCGCGGGGTGGAGATCGCCGGCTTCGGGCGGATGCCCACCCCCGAGGGCTGCGTCAAAAACGGCATCGTGGTCAACTCCTCCCAGCTTGGGGAGGCGCTGGCGCGCGTGGCGCGGGAAAACGGGCTGCGCGGGAAGCGGATGTGCCTTGCGGTGACGAGCCCGGCGATCTCCTTCCGCGAGCTGGAGGTGCCCGCCGCCAAGCCGCGGGACCTCGACCGGATCCTGGCGGGGGAGGCGGCGCACCTGTCCGCCTCCAAGCAGGAGAGCCTGATGGATTACGTCCTGCTCGGCTCGACCGAGCGGGAGGGCAAGCAGTTTTTCCGGGCGTGGTGCGCGGTCGTCCCGCGCTCGCTCGTCGACGGCTACCGGGACGCCGTGCGCAAGGCCGGGTTTCGGCCCGAGGCGTTCGACGTGGCGTGCAACGCCGCCTGCAAGGCCTACCGGCTCGACCGGAACCTCCCGAAGGAGGAGACGGTGATCTACGCGGGGGTGCGGGAGGACGAGCTCTGCCTGAGCCTTTTCGGCGGCGGCGGAACCCGCCTCTACCGCGAGGCGCAGGTCGCGGCCCCGAAGAGCCCGGTGGAGAACGAATACATCCTCTCCTCGCTCGTGCCCGAGACGGCGGACGCCGAAAGCCGCCAGGAGCGGCTGGCCCGCGCGGCGACGGCCCAGCTTTCCCGCCTCGTTCAGTTCCAGCTGATGCACGATAAGCAGCGGCCGGTCAGGCGGATTTTCCTCTGCTCCGACCTGTCGGCCGATTCGCGGCTGGCCGGCGAGCTCCGGGAGGCGCTGCGCGTCGACGCGGCGTCCGCGGCGGCGCCCGAGGGCTTCAAATGCCCCGGGGACTTTCCATACAGCGAATACCTCTACGCCGTGGGAGCGGCGATTCGGTTATAAAGGGGGCGGCGCGCTTGCGGGTCCGTCAGGTTCCAAAAAAACGGGATATCGACTTTTTTGCCGCGCTCAGGCGGCAGGAGCACCGGGGCCGGGGCAGCGCCCGCCGGCGGTCGCTGTTGCTGATCGGCGGTGCGGCCGTCATACTGGCCGTGGCGGCCGGCGTCCACGGGACGCTGCTCTCCTGGCAGATCTCCGACCTGAAGGAGGAGATCTCCCGCAACGAGGACTACCTCGCCGCGCCGGCCAACGCGGAAAAGTTCGGGGAGCGGGCGCAGATGCGCGCCTCCCGGGACGCGCTCATGCGCTACAACCAGAAGAGCGAACGGTACATAGAGGTGCTCGAGGGGACGCGGCGGCTCTCCTCGGTGGATTTCGACCAGGTGGAGGCGCAGCGCCCCTCCAACGTGACGGTCGAGCGGTACACCTTCGACGGCGACACGATGGAGATCGCCTGCGTCTCCGCCGACAAGGACGCGCCCGCCAGATACGCCGAAAACCTTACCGGCGCGGGCGTGTTTGAGGAGGTCGGCTATTCGGGCTTCCAGTACCGCAAGGTGCATGACGGCGGCGTCTACGCCTTCACCGTCACCTGCAGGCTGTGGAATCCGGCGGGAGAGGAGGCGGCGCCATGACGCTCACGAAACGGGAAAAGCGGCTGCTCTTCCTGCTGGCGGTGGTGATCGTGGCCGTGTGCATCTTCCGGTTCGGCATGATGCCGCTGCATGAAAAGCTGCTCGAAGAGCAGCAGCGCCTGCAGGAGGTCTCCGCCGAACGGGCGGAGATGGAGGAGATCCTCCGCGACGGCAAGCTCGCCAAGCAGTACCGGCAGGCGGCGCGGGAGGCGGAGGACAACTACGGCTCCTTCCACAGCATCCTCAACAGCTACACGATTGACAACATCCTCAACGGCCTGATGGAGGAACACGGCCTGCATGTGCAGAATTTGCAGATCTCCCCCTACCGGACGGTGCGGGAGGCGGAGATCCTCCCCGAGGCGGCGGGCTCGCAGGAGGAGGGCGAAGAAGAAAGCCTCCTGATGCTCAGCGAGGTGAACCTGCTGGCAACGGGAGGCTATGAGGACGCCAAGGCGTTCGTGGACGCGCTCAATGAAAAGAGCTTCTGCCTGCGGGTGGAGCATCTGCAGATCGATTTCAATTCGGAAAACGACTATGGCGACGAGGCGCGCGTCTCCGCGACCGTGCGGATCTACGGGGTGCGCATGCCGGAGGAGGACCTCGGCTTCGCCTGATCGGCAGGCCAAAGCGGGGGCCCCCGCTTTGTGCTGCGCCTTCAAAAGGCGCAGCAACGCCCGCTTGCCGCCGCCTTTAAAGCAGGAAGAGAGACAGGTACCAGCCGACGAGCTCCTCTCCCCAGAGGAGCGACAGCCCCATGCCCGCCGCGAGGAAGGGTCCGAAGGGGAAGGCGGTCTTCCGTCCGGCGCCCCTGCGCAGGAGCAGGAAGACGGCCCACGCCGCGCCGGAGACCGACGCGAAGAGGATGGCGAGCAGCGAAAGCCGCCAGCCCGCGAGCAGGCCGAAGGCGGCGCACAGCTTGATGTCGCCCCCGCCGAATCCCTCCCAGAGGAGCGCGGCGAGCAGCATGGGCACGCTCACGCAGAGCGCGCCGCCCAGCCGTGCGAGCGGGGAAGGAAACCCCGGGGCGAAGAGGGAGCAGCAGGCCAGCGCCGCGAGAAAGACGGAGATGCGGTCGGGGATGATCCCCGTGTCACGGTCGATCATCGCCGCCACGAGCAGCGCGGAGAGCGCGAGGCAGAGCAGGAGCGTCTTGGCGGAGTACCCGTGGCTCAGGTAACAGAGGAGCCACAGCAGGGCGTTGGCGGCCTCCACAGCGGGATACCGCGGAGAAATCCGGTCCCCGCAGCGCCGGCAGCGGCCGCGCAGCACAAGAAAGCTCAGCAGGGGGACGTTGTCGTACCATGCGATCTTCTCCCCGCAGGCGGGGCAGAAGGAGCGCCCCTTCGCGACCGAGATCCCAAGCGGGATGCGGTAGATGCAGACATTCAGGAAGCTGCCGACCACCAGCCCGAACAACAGGGCGAGCGCGGCGGGTAGCCGTTCAAATAACCAAAGCAAGACGATCCCTCCCAGGCGGCGTTACCGCTACTTTATCACAAATCCGGCGGAAAAGGAAGTGCGCCTTTGAAAAACCTACCGTTGGGACAGGTCCTGGTCGAGGCCGGATTCCTGACCCCAGAAAAACTGGACGAGGCCCTCGCGCTCCAAAAGGAAAAGGGCGGCCGCCTGGGCGACCTGCTCGTGGAAAACGGCTATGTCACCGAGCACAACCTCATGCTCGCGCTCCAGCAGCGGCTGGAGGTCCCCTTCGTGGACCTGCAGGAGGAGCGGATCGACCGGGCGGCGGTGCAGCTGGTGCCGCGCGAGCTCGCCCAGAAATATTCGCTCATCCCCCTGCGGGTGCAGGGCGGGGAGCTGACCGTCGCCACCAACAACCCCCTCGACTTCTACGCGTTCGGGGAGCTGGGGCTCGTCACCGGCATGCAGATCGTTCCGGTGCTCGCCACCAAGCGGGACCTCAACGACGCGATTCACCGCTGTTATGCCCAGCAGGGCGCGGAGTCGGCGCTGGAAGAGTTCAACCGCGAATACGAGGACGTGGCCGACCCCGCCCGGGGCGAGGATTACAGCGACATGCTCGAACGGGTCGAGAGCGCGCCGGTCGTGAGGCTGCTCAATTCAATCGTGGCGCAGGCCTACCACATGCGCGCCTCGGACATCCACGTCGAGCCGGGCAAGCAGAACGTCAGCGTGCGCTTCCGCGTGGACGGCGAGCTGATCGAGGCGATGTTCCTAAACTCGTCGGTGCACGTTTCCTTGATCACCCGCCTGAAGATTCTTTCGGGCATCGACATCGGCGAGCGCCGCGTGCCGCAGGACGGCCGCTTCTCCGCCGACGTGGACGGCAAGGCGGTCAACCTGCGCGTCTCCACCCTGCCCACCGTCTACGGCGAAAAAGCGGTGCTGCGCATCATGGGGGACAACACCCTCGACATCGTCGACGTGCGGGACACGGGCATCTCGGCGGACAACTACGCGCGCCTGGAGGAAGTGATGCGCAACCCCAACGGGATCATCCTCGTGACGGGCCCGACGGGCAGCGGCAAGTCGACCACGATCTACGCGGTCCTCCACCAGCTCTCGACGCCGAACGTGAACGTCGTGACGATCGAGGACCCGGTGGAAAAGCTGGTCGACGGCATCAGCCAGGTGCAGATCAACCCGAAGGCGGGGCTCACCTTCGCCTCCGGCCTGCGCTCGATCCTCCGGCAGGACCCGGACGTCATCATGATCGGTGAGATCCGCGACGTGGAGACCGCACGCATCGCCGCGCGAGCGGCGATCACCGGCCACCGCGTGCTCACCACCATCCATACGAACGACGCCGCGTCGACCTTCATGCGCCTCGTGGACATGGGCGTGGAACCCTACATCGTCGCTTCGGCGGTGGTGGGGGTCATCTCCCAGCGGCTGGTGCGGCTGGTCTGCCCCCACTGCAAACGGGAATACGAACCGGACGAGAAGGAGCTCTCCCTTTGGGAGGGGCCGCGGCCGAAGGCCTTTTACCGCGGGAGCGGCTGCGCGCACTGCAACTTTACGGGATATTTCGGGCGGACGGCCATCCATGAGGTCGTGCCGATGCGCCACGAGCTGAGCCAGCTCGTCGTGCAGCGCGCGTCGGTCCAGGAGTTTCGGGAGTCCATCCGCGCCTCGGGCGGGCGCTTCCTCAAGGATAACCTCGCGGACCTCGTGCGGGAGGGGAAAACCACCCTCGCGGAGTACCTCCGCGTCACCTACAACATTGAATGAACCGGGAGGGGATGCCCATGCAAATCGATGAATATCTGGGGAGGGCGAGAGCCTTTGACGGCTCCGACCTCCACCTGACGAAGGAACTGCCCCCCATCATGCGCCAGAACGGGTCCCTGCGGCCGCTGCCCGACGCGCCCGTCCTCGGGGAGGACGCGGTCGAGGCGCTGATCGGCGAACTCTGCGGCAGGGAGGGAATCTCCTTCGGGCCGGGGACGGACGACGCCGATTTCTGCTACCACGACGAAACCGGGCGGCGCTACCGCGTGAACCTCTACCACCAGAACGGCGGCCTGGCCGCCGCGATCCGCCTTTTGCAGGAGGAGCTGCCCACCATCGAAAGCCTCGGGCTGCCGAAGGTGCTTGAACGGATGGCCGGGTTCCCGCGCGGGCTGGTGCTCGTGACCGGACCGACGGGCAGCGGCAAGTCCACCACGCTGGCGGCGATGCTCGACCAGGTGAACCGGACCCGCAGCGGGCACATCCTGACGATCGAGGACCCGGTGGAATACCTGCACCCGCACAAGCGCTGCATGGTGAACCAGCGGGAGATCGGCCGGGACGCGCCGGATTTCGCGCAGGCACTGCGCAGCGCGCTGCGGGAGGATCCGGACGTCATCCTCGTCGGAGAGATGCGCGACCTTGAGACGATTTCCGCGGCGGTCACCGCCGCCGAGACGGGGCATCTCGTCTTTTCCACGCTGCACACGACCGGCGCGGCGGCCACGATCGACCGGATCGTCGACGTTTTCCCGCCCTACCAGCAGCAGCAGATCCGGACCCAGCTCGCGTCGGTGCTGCGGGCGGTCGTATCGCAGCAGCTTCTGCCGCGCGTCGGCGGAAGCGGGCGCGTCGCAGCGTTCGAGGTGCTGCTCGTCAACGACGCGGTGGCCAGCATCATCCGCGAGAACAAGGGCCACCAGATCGCCTCGGTCCTCCAGACGGGCGTCAAGCAGGGGATGTTCTCGATGGACGCCTCCCTCGCGCAGCTCTGCCGGGAGCGGCAGGTGAGCCTGGAGGACGCGCTCGACCGCTGCACCGACCGGGAGCTTTTCCGGCGGCTCGTCGGGCTTTCAGAAGGTTAAAACCCACAAGGTTTTATAGATTGTATTTTATTAAAGGAGGAACCAGAGATGTTTCAAAAGTATCTCACCAAAACCCGCAAAAAAGGCTTTACCCTCATTGAGATGATCGTCGTCATCGCGATCATCGCCGTGCTGATCGCGCTTGTCGCGCCCCTGATGACCAAGTACATAGCCACCGCCAGACAGGCCAAGGCCGACGGCGCGGCGAAGTCCATCTACACCGCGGCGGAAGCGGTCATTGCCGAGGAGACGCTGAATGGCACGACTTCGTTTGATGCGGACAGTGTTGCGTCGGCGGCGAAGGATTATATCGACAACAAGGACAGTCTCACGAGTGTGGGCGTTGAAATCAGTGATGGCGCGGTAAAGAAAGCCGAGGTTAAGATGGACGACGGTGCGTCCGGCGCATATCCGCTGTCCTGACGGTTGCTTACAGATCGTTTTTAGCGGTGACAGAAGAACCAAACCCCGGGTTTCCCGGGGTTTGGTTCCCCGTCTTTTGCGGAGAAGGGGCTTTCCCGCGGAAAGCCCCTTTCCGGAGCAGACGGCCAGGGAAAGGATGATGAGCATGACGGCGCAAAAACAAAAGCGCAGGGCGGGTTTTACGCTCATTGAGATGATTGTGGTGATCGCGATCATCGCGGTATTGATCGCGCTGGTCGCGCCGCTGATGACGAAGTATATCGCCACCGCGAAGGAAACCCGGTACAGGGCCGCCGCCAAACAGCTCTATACCGCCGCGCAGGCGTATATCGCCGAAGAACTGCTGAACGGGCTGGAGAACTGCGTTGACGGCGACCCGAATTACAACGAGCTCTCCAAGAATGGCGACGGCAACTTCAACAACACAACATATGGCACTGTGCGGTTGGGGGAATATCTGGACGGAGACGTTCCGGGGCAGACGTGGGCGGTAATCGTCACGGATTTTAACGTCGAAGGCGCGGTCATCGTGGACGGGGATAAGCGGTACGGCTATCCTGCGGGCTTTGACCCCTATGGCGACGGTTAAATAAAACTTAGAAACACCTTTTGACATCAACGGGAGAGGAGTGGCTGACTTGAATAAGACGAAGAACCGCAGACGCAGGGGGTTTACGCTGATCGAGATGATTGTGGTGATCGCGATTATTGCGGTATTGATCGCGCTGGTCGCGCCGCTGATGACCCGGTATATCACGAACGCCAAGGAACTGAAATATGAAGCGTCGGCCAAATTGCTGTATTCAGCCGGGGAGGCCTACGTCGCCGAGGTAATGCTCAACGGATACGAGGACTGTGTCGAAAAAGGGGATAATTACGGTACGAACGATCTGAATACAAAGGGCAATGGGATTTTTCTTTCCACTGAGTCTTCGCTCAGTGTACGGAACGTTGATTTGGGAGCCTATCTGAGCAGAAAGATCGACGGCAATTGGATGGTCGGTGTTGATAACTTCGAGGTTGCAGGCGTTGTCATCATGAAGGATGGCAATATGTATGTGTACCCGCGCGGCTTCGATTGGGAGAAATGGTTTGCCGGGCGTGCTTGACCAGTCCCGGATTCAGGGGGATAACGCCATGAAACGCAAAACCGGCCGGGCGGGCTTTACGCTCATCGAGATGATCGTGGTGATCGCGATCATCGCGGTGTTGATCGCGCTGGCCGCGCCGCTGGTGACGCGATACGCCGCGACCGCGAAGCAGGCGCGCGCCGACGCGGCGGCAAAGTCCCTCTGTACGGCGGCGGACGCGTGGCTGGCGGAGAAAATGCTGGGAGAACACCCGTCGGCGGAAAACGGCGTCAACATCGACGATGACGGCGACGGCGAATTTGTCAAAAAGCTCGCTGGGGAGGCGGGGCCGCTCGACGGCTACCTGACGGGCGGGCTTCCCGATATCTACACGGTGTTCGTGGAAAACTGGGGGGCCGCCGGCGCGGTGTGCACCATGCCGGACGGCACGGTGGGAAGATACGGGAACTGAATGTGCTGCCCGGTAGTTTGCAGGGGGGGATGAACCGATGCGCGGAAAACAAAATTACAGGCGCGGGTTCACCCTCGTGGAGATGGTCGTGGTCATTGCCGTGATCGGCGTCCTGCTGGCCGTTGTGACGCCTTCCTTTCTGGCGTGGTACCGCAGCGCAGAGTCGGTGCGGCTCAACCAGAGCGCACGGACGATTTTTCTGTCCGCGCAGGAGGCGTTTACCAACGCGCGCGGCACCAGCCTCTTTGACGAGCTGAACGCAGCGAGCCGGGAGGTGGACCTCGACGCGGACGTGAAGCCTACTCCGGGCGCGGAGGAGCTCGAGAAGAACCGGAACAACATCCGCGCGCTGCGCATCAGCAGGGCGGGCGGCGGAGACCCCGTTCTCGACAAGGTGCTGCGCCCCTATCTGGCGGACGCCGGGGTGCTCGAGAATTCCATTCTGATCGAATACAACCGGACCACCGGCGTCGTCCGGGCGGTCTTTTACAGCGAGCAGGCGGGGGCGCTCGGCTACGAGGGCGCGGAGACCGACGGGGCGAACGTCGTCAGCCGCAGCCGCGACGACCTGAAGCGCAAGCGGCAGGGCTACTACGGCGTGGACTACACCGGCGAGCTGGGCGGCGCGATGACGCTCGAGGCGCCGACCGTGCGGATCGAAAACGGGGAACGCCTCACCGTCGAATGGAACGACGTGACTCCCGTGCCCTACGACGAGTCGGTCACCTACGACCTGCGCGTCTACCAGGACGGCGCGCAGGTGCTGGAGCTCCCCGGCCTGCCCAACCTCTTCAAGCTCCAGGTCGCGGACGTATCCGTGGCGGAGGACACCCCCACCAACGGCAGCATCCTCTATAAGGACCCGCTGAGCGGCAGGCTGATTCTGGTGCTCGACTGCCTGCACCACAGCGTGAGCCGGTATCCGGGCATCCGTCCGGGACTGATCACCGCGGAGGTGGTCGCCAAAGCCCCGGGCGCGGAGGACGCGGCCGGGCGGTCCAACGAGGAACACTCCCATTTCGCGGGGGAGAGCGCGCCGGGCGGTATGACGCTCTACGAGATCAAAAACGCCCGGCATCTCAACAACATGCGCTACGCGCCGAGCGGGAGCACCTTTTTGCAGACCTCGGCGGTCATCGACTGGCAGGCCGCGGAAAACGACTACCGCTCGCCGAACGATTTAAACTTCGTCCCCACGCGCTTCCCCGACGGGGAGGCGTTCACGGGGGCTTATAAGACCGCGCCCCCGGACGGGGGGGACTCACGGCGTGATCACCGGCCTGTCGATCGATCCCGCGTGGGAGGACGCGGGCAAAAAGAACCCGGCGCAGAGCCCCCGGACGAGTTTCGTGGGGCTGTTTGCCGAGCTTTCGGGCGCGGACCTGGAGCGCCTCATCCTGGAGGATGCGCGCGTCGCGGGCGCGGACCATGTGGGCGCGTTCGCGGGCCGGGCGACCGACGCGCGGATGGAGGACTGCCACCTGCGCAGCCGTGGAGAGCCGATTTACGATGCGGGCGGTTCGGGCGGCGGGGACACCCCGTCCGACCGACCCACGCCGGGCGACCGCTGGGAAAACGGATTTGCCTATCTGGCGGGGGATATCGTCAAGCATGGAAATACCTACTACCGCTGCATAAAGGACCTGCCCGAGGAGCTGCGCGAAGTCCCGCCCCAGAACAAAAAGGCGGAGGGCTACTGGGAGGAAATCCCCGACTGGCAGCCCCGGCGGGCTGGCGGCGTAAGCTTTTCCAATGTGGAGGAGTGGCAGGCGGGCAAGATCTACCGCCTCGGCGCGGTGGTGACCGATCAGGGGCGCTGGTATATCTGCGCCGACGATCAGATTCCCGCGGGCGTGGTTCCGGGTACGCCGGAGACACCGTGGTTCCCGATGCCCGCGCCCGACCCGGACGGGGAGTGGCCCGACTGGGAGGAGAGGCGATATGCGTCCGGAGAACAGGTGATCTACCAGGGGCATTACTGGATCTGTGTGGCGATGAGCGGCAGCAACTACCACCCTGAGTGGGCCGCCCGGCCGCCCCAGTGGGCGGATTTGGGCGAGGTGGGCCAGAAGCCGCCCGACCCGGTGGAGCCCACCGAGATCCCGCCTACCAAACCGGATATCTCGGGCGGGAGCGCGGATTTCTCCGCGCTTTCGCGGGTGACTGGGACGGGGAGCTATGTCGGCGGCCTCGTCGGGGAGAGCATCGGCGGCAGCTACCGGACGGTGTCCGCGGGCGCCGTGGTCTACGCCGGGACGGGGCTCACCGCGGAGGTGAACCCCCATTTCGGCGGCGCGGCGGACGGCCGCCTGGTCCTCGACTACACCCTCACGGGCGGCGGCAGCTATGCCGGCGGCCTGTTCGGCGCGATGCGGGGCGGCGCGCTCCAGACGGCGGTCAGCCGCACGCTGGCCGCCGGCGGAAGCTACGCGGGCGGCGTCGCCGGGTACGCGGAGGGGCTCGCCCTCTCGGGGACGGTGCGCAGCGTCGGCGACGTTTCGGGCGGCGCGGACGTGGGAGGCCTCTTCGGCGGCTGCGACTTTGCGCCCGGCGGCCTTGTGAACGAGGCGAACGTCCTGGGCGGACAGCGGGTCGGCGGTCTCGTGGGGAGCAACCGGCTCACGATTACCGGCAGCGAGAACAAGGGGCTCGTGCGGGGGTATCCCGTCTCGGGCGGCGCAACGATCGGGCAGATCGGCGGCATCGCTGGGCTGAACGCCGCGGGAGGCCGCATCGAGGACAGCAAAAACAGCGCCGCGCTCTATAACGGCGCGGGCGTCTCCGAGGCCCCCGGCAGGTGGGAGGCCCTGCCCGCGAACGCCCTCTACGGGCAGGCCGTGGGCGGCATCGCCGGGGAGAACGCCGGGGAGATCTCCGGCTGCACCCTCGCGGGCAGCGTCTTTGGCGAAAAACAGGTCGGCGGCATCGCGGGCAAAAATACCGGCACGGTTTCCGACTGCGATTTCGCGGAATTTTCCGCCGCGAACGGCATCGTGCAGGGCGTGGAGAACGTGGGCGGCGTCGTGGGCTGGAACACCGGTTCCGGCCTGATCAGCGGCACCCGGAACGGCCCGGACAGACGCGCGGCCAACCTGCTGGCGCCGGGCGAATCGGTGGACGTGTCCGGGCTGCTCAAGGTGCTCGCGTCGGGCAAAAACGCGGGCGGCTATGTCGGGCTGGAGGGAAGCCAGGCCCATACCGGGCTGGAAAACGCGGCGTTTGTCAGCGGCACGGGCAATGTCGGCGGCGTCGTCGGCTACACCCACGCCGGCCTGACCGAGTGCGTCAACCGGGGGCTCGTGCAGGCGGACGGCGAGGCGGCGGGCGGCGTCGCGGGGCGTTCGGACCAGTCGCTCGAGGGCTGCCGCAACGAGGGCCGGGTCTCCGGCCTCGGCGGGAACTATTTCGGCGGCGTGGTCGGCGTCATGGAGAGCGGCGCCTACGCCGGGAACGGCGTCAACGCGGGGCTCGTCGAGAACCCGGGGAAGGGCGCGGGCGCGAACTATCTGGGCGGCGTCGCGGGCTATGTGCGCGCGGGCACGCTGTCGGACTGCTCCAACGAAGGCACGGTCGGCAGCGAATATACCGGCGGCTCCTATGTGGGCGGCGTCGTGGGCCGCATGGACGGCGGCAGGATTGAAAACTGCTTCAACGGCTTTGAGAACCTCGACCCGGACGACGGGGGCCAGCCCCGCCTCTGGAACGCCGGGAGCGGCCTCGGCGGCGTGGCGGGCTACTCCTCGCCCGGAGGAAGCACGGCGGTCACCGTGACCGAATGCTACAACTATGCCGACCTCACCGACACCGGGGACCCCGACAAGACGGGCGGCATCCTCGGCGGCGCGCGCGGGGACGTCACGGTGGAGAACTGCGCCAACTACGGCGATATCGAGAGCAAGGGGAAATATGTCGGCGGCATCGCGGGCCAGACGGAGAACACGGCGGTGCGGATCGGAGACTGCCGGAATGAAGGGGATATCTTCGGCGGGGACGCGACGGGTGGTATCGTCGGGAAGAACCAGGCGACGATCGAGGACTGCACAAACGCGGGCAAGTCGGTCGAGGGCGGCTCCTACGTGGGCGGCATCGCCGGCAGCCACGACAGCCGCAAGGAGATCACCAACTGCGAGAGCGGCGCGGACGTGACCGCCTCCGCCAGCGCGGCGGGCGGGATCGCCGGGTCGAGCCGCGGGGCGGTCAGCTTCTGTACCATGCGCGGCAGCTACGTCTCGGCGGGGAAGGCCTCGAACGGGACCTCCAACGCGGGCGGGCTGGTCGGCAGCAGTGGGAGCTCGGTCGATACGGACGGCGCGGTGGAATCCTGCGTGCTCGACCCGCCCGAGGGCGGCCTCACGGTCAAGGGGGAGGGCAACTATGTCGGCGGGCTGGTCGGCACCAACAACGGCTCCCTCAAGGACAACGCCGTCCCCGCCGTCCAGCCGGTCAGGGTGAGCGGCGGCAGCTCGGTTGGCGGGCTGGTCGGCTACCTGCAGACGGGGAGCCTCCGCCAGTACGAAAACGGCGAAAACTTCACGGTCAACGGCACCGGCATCCGGGTCGGCGGGATCGCCGGGGAGGCGCGCGTCGGCATTTCGGGCGAGCCGGACCGCCCGGTGGTCAACACCGCGACGGTGCACAGCGAGAGCTATAACGTCGGCGGCATCGTCGGCGAAAATAAGGAAAACGCCATCGTCATCCAATACTGCGAGAACCGCGGGAAGGTCTCAAGCGCCGAACGCAACGCGGGCGGCATCCTCGGCGGGACCCAGCAGAGCAGCGGCACGCGCATCCTCGACTGCGTGAACCGGGGGCTTGTCGAGCTTCCCGCGAACGGCAAGAGCTCGCAGAACAGCGTCGGCGGCATCGCAGGCGGCGTCTCGAAGATGGAGATCATCCGCTGCATCAACGAGGGGGAGGTCCGCCACAGCGGCAATACCGCCGGAAACGGAAACACGGGCGGCATCGTGGGCGGCGCGGGCGCCACCCGGATCGAGGAGTGCGACAACCGCGGGGCGGTCACCGCCGTCCCGCTGGGCCTGGGCGGCATCGCCGGGCAGGCGACGGACGGAAGCGTGCTCGTCAACTGCCGCAACTCCGCGCCCGTGGGCGCGGCGGGAGGCCCTGGAACCGCGGGCGGCATCGCCGGTGCGGCGGTGGGCAGCATGATCGAAACCTGCATAAACAGCGGGGAGGTCCGTGCGGACGGCGGGACCATCGGCGGGATTGTGGGGAGCCTGCGGGCCGACTCCCGCCTCGAGGACAGCAGGAATACCGCGCCCGTCACGGGCGGCACCAACACCGGCGGGCTCGCCGGCAAGGTGGATAACAGCGCCCTTTGGCAGGGCGTCAACTCCGGCGCGGTGGAGGGCGGCAGCCAGACGGGCGGGCTCGCGGGCTCGGCCGACGGGAAGTCCACCCTGGAGAGCAGTGACAACATGGCGGCGGTGCGGGGCGGCACGAATACCGGCGGCCTCGTCGGGAGCCTCGAAGGGGCGCTGAACGACTGCCTCAACCTCGGCGCAGTGGAGGGGAACGCCTCCTCGCGCGGCGGTCTTGCCGGGAAGCGGACGGACGACGCGGTCATCACCGACAGCTTCTACTATGCCGATCCGTCGGACGGCATCCGCTCGGTGGGCGCGGGGACCGTCTACACCCCGGCCGACAGCCCCGCAGAGGACGAACCGCCCGCCGACCGGCGGCTGACGGCGGCCCTCTTTGAGGAAAACGGCGTCCCGGCGCCCGACTTCACCGACCGCGCGGCGGTGCGGGCGGCGCTGGAAAGCCTGCCGTGGCCGCTCGCGGTCATGGAGGAGGAAGAGGTCCCGCCGGTCGATCCGCTCCCGCCCGAGGATTCCACCCCGGAGGGGGAGGACGCGGCGCCTCCGGCGGATGATCCGTCCGGAGGCCCGTCCGAGGACGGGTCCTCCTCCGAGGAAGCGGCCCCGGTGGAGCCTCCGCGCGAGGAGGCGTCCTCTGTCCCGGAGCCGTCCTCCGTCCCGGCCGCTCCCGCGGAGGGCGGGGAACCGCCCGCCTCATAGAATGCGCGAAGCGGGGG
>NZ_JANFZX010000004.1:0-112724 GCF_024461615.1 Anaerotruncus sp. DFI.9.16 | reverse complement strand
CGGCCGTTGACCGCCCGCGCCCGGTCCGCGTTTCCGAGAAAATATTTTTTCCGCGGGGGTTGACAAGACTATCTGTAATAGATATAATTACAGTATAAACTGATACAACAAAATTTACAGTTAGGAACGGAGGAACCTCATGAAGGCGAAGCACCTCATGGCCCTGCTGGGCGCGGCACTCATGGCGGCGGCGCTCACGGCGTGCGCGCGGGAGAGCGGGGAGGTCCCGTCCGCCCCGCAGGCACCGGCCTCCGCAACGAACGCCGGGGAGAGCGCGGACGGCGCGGCCCCGGCGGCGGAATACCACAAGATCACCGCTGAGGAGGCCAAGGAGCGGCTCGACGCCAATCCCGACGCGGTCATCGTCGACGTCCGCACGCCGGAGGAGCATGCGGCGGAGCGGATCGAAGGCTCGATCAACGTCCCGAACGAGTCGATCGGAGACGAGCAGCCCGCGCTGCTGCCCGACCTCGACGCGGAGATCCTCGTCCACTGCCGCACGGGGGTGCGCAGCCGGCAGGCTGCCGAAAAGCTGGTCGCGCTCGGCTATACCAACGTCTATGACTTCGGGGGCATCGTGGATTGGCCGTACGGCACGGTAACCGGCGAATGACCCGGGGCGAACGGCTGCAAATCCTGCTGGCCGCAGCGGCGCTTCTGCTCCTGCTGGCGCTCTTTTTTCAGGGCCGGGCGGCAAGCTGTATCATATAAGGAGGAACGGATGTGAAGAACCCACTGATGACCCTGCTCGGCGCGGCGGCGATGGCCGCGCTGCTCGCCGCCTGCGCGGCTCCCGCTCCGGAGGCTCCCGCCCTCCCGGAGCCGTCCGGCCCCGTGCGGAGCGCGGAACAGGCCGAGGCGGCCTCCGCGCTGCGGGAGACCTCCTCCGAGGACCCCGCGCCCCAGCCGCCGGGCGGGGAGCTGCCGGTGAAGGCGATCCCCGGCTGCCGCGCCGACCTGCCCTACCCGCTCAAGATGTCGGGGGAGAGCCTGGCCACCGACTTCACCCACTGGGCGGCGAAGGACCTCGACGGCAACGTCGTCACCGAGGAGGTGCTGGCGGGCAGCCGTCTCACGCTCGTGAGCGTGTGGAGCACCTTCTGCGACTCCTGCGTGGCGGATATGGCCGCGCTCCAGCAGCTCTACACGGAATATGACCGCGCGGACCTGAACATTATCGGGATCGCCGCGAGCGCGCAGGCGGAGGACGGCTCGATCAGCGAGGGAGAGGTCGAGATCATCCGGCAGATCCAGGAGATGACGGGCGCGGAGTTTTTGCAGCTGCTGCCCTCCGACGACCTGATCGCGATCAAGCTGAAGGATCTCGGCACCGTGCCCGAGAGCTTCCTGCTCGACAGCGCGGGCAACGTCGTCGGCGGATCGCTCTACGGCGGGCGCACGGCGGAGGAGTTCCGCCGGATGGCCGACGACGGTCTGCGGGCGCTTTCGGAGGAGGCGGACGCATGACCCACTTCGTCCTGAGCACCCTGCTCTCCTTCGCGGGCGTGGCGGCGGCCCTCGCGGTCCTGCTCGCCGCGGGCGCGCTGGTGAAGCTGGGCGGCAACCGCGCGCCGCCCCTTCTCTGCATGGCCGTCTCCGCGGTCTACGGCGCCTCCCAGCTTGCCGTCCTCGCCCGCCAGCAGAGCGGGCTGGCCTGCGCGCTCGCCCCCGGAAGGGCCGTGCTTTTGCACGGCGCGCTTCTGGCGGTGCATCTCGTCCTGCTGGGAGGGCTTCTGCGGCGGCTGCGGCAGATTGCCTCTTGATTCCGCTAACTGTATGATGTACAATTACAGTTAGTGGATGCAATAAGGAGGAAACACAGATGACAAGTGAATTCGCCATCGCGGTACACGCGTTGGTCTATCTCAACCACAAGGGGGAAACCGTCTCGAGCGAGGCGCTCGCCGAAAACATCTGCACCAACCCGGCGCGGGTGCGCAAGGTGATGGCCAAGCTGAAGAAGGCGGGCCTCGTCGCCACCAAGGAGGGGGTCGACGGGGGATACCATTTCATCAAGGCTCCCGCGGAGGTCACCCTCCGCCGCATCGACGAGGCGGTCGACGTCCGGCTGGTATCCGCCTGCTGGAAGCCGGGCGACCGGGAGAAGGCCTGCCTGGTGGCCTCCGGCATGGGGGACATCATGGACGACATCTATTCCGACCTCGACGAGCTCTGCCGCCGCAGGCTGGGGGAGATCACCATCGCGGACATCGACCGGAAAATATTCGGACCACACACGAGCTGAGAAAGAAGGCATTTTTGTGAAGCAGTATGACGCAATCGTAATCGGTTTCGGCAAGGGGGGCAAAACCCTTGCGGGCAAACTCGGCGCGAGCGGCAAAACCGTCGCGATGATCGAAAAATCCGACAGGATGTATGGGGGCACCTGCATCAACGTGGGGTGCATCCCCTCCAAATCGCTGGTGCGCAGTTCGGGCATCTCCCATGGGCACCGAAACGCGGACTTTGAGAAGAAGCAGGCGTTCTACGCCGCCGCCATCGAGGAGAAACGCCGCCTGACCGCCATGCTGCGCAAAAAGAACTTTGACAAGCTCGACGGCAACCCCAACGTCACCGTTTTCAACGGCATGGGCAGCTTCCTTTCGCCGACGCAGGTGCAGGTCGTGTCCGACCGGGGGGAGACGCTCGTCCTCGAGGGGAAGCAGATCTTCATCAACACCGGCTCCACCCCCGTCGTCCCGCCCATCGAGGGGCTCCGGGAGAACCCGTTCGTCTACCTGAGCGAGGGGCTCATGGACCTTGAAAAGCTCCCCCGCCGGCTGGCGATCATCGGCGGAGGCTACATCGGGCTCGAGTTCGCCTCGATCTACGCGGGCTTCGGCTCGCAGGTCACGGTGTTCGAGGGCGCGCCCGTGTTCCTGCCCCGCGAGGACGCGGATATCGCCGCCGAAATCAAAAAGGCGCTCGAAGCAAAGGGCGTCGCCTTCCAGATCGGCGCGGCGGTCAAAAAGGTCGCGGACGCGGGCGACCACGCGGAGGTGACCTTCGCGCGGGAGAGCGCGGAGGAGACGCTCGCGGCGGACGCGGTGCTCGTCGCGACCGGCCGCCGCCCCAACACCGACGGCCTCAACGCGGCCGAGGCGGGAGTCGAGCTGACTCCGCGCGGCGCGGTCAAGGTGGACGAAAAGCTGCGCACCACCGCCCCGAACATCTGGGCGATGGGGGACGTTGTGGGCGGCTTGCAGTTCACCTACGTCTCTCTCGACGATTTCCGGATCGTCTGGTCGCAGCTTTCGGGCGGCGATTACGACGCCGCCAGGCGCAAAAACGTCCCCTACAGCGTCTTCATCGACCCCTCCTTCTCCCGCGTCGGCCTCAACGAAAGGGAGGCGCGCGAGGCGGGCCGCAATGTGAAGGTCCTCACCCTGCCGGCCGCCGCCATCCCCAAGGCGCAGGTGCTAAAGCACCCCGTCGGCCTGCTCAAGGCGGTCGTCGACGCGGACACCAACAAGATCCTGGGCGCGATGCTCTTCTGCGAGGAGAGCTACGAGATGATCAACATCGTCAAGCTCGCGATGGACCTCGACGCCGACTATACCGTGCTCGGCAGGCAGGTCTTCACCCACCCGACGATGAGCGAGGCGCTCAACGACCTCTTCGCCTGATTTCTTTTGACCTCCTCATATCCCATAAAAAGGGACGCAGCGGCTTGCCGCTGCGTCCCTTTTTATGGGATAAATGATAGAATATATTACCAACTGTATAACATTACTCCGACAGCTGCACGATCCCGATGCAGGTGACGCCGACGGACAGCAGGGTGACCGCCGTCCGGCCGTCCAGCTTCCCGAGCACGGAAAGCACCAGTGTGGCGACGCCCATCGCGAGGCCGACCGCCCGGAGGACCAGCAGGGCCGTCCGGCGGAGCTCCCGGCCCGCGGGCGCGCCGCGGTTTTCGGCGGGAGCCTGCCCGCGGCAGCGCAGCAGCTCGTCGGTCGAGATCCCGAGGATGTCCGCGAGCGCGGGAAGGGTGCCGATGTCGGGGCAGGAGATTCCGCGCTCCCATTTGGACACCGCCTTGTCCGTCACGTGTAGCAGGTCGGCGAGCTCCTTCTGCGTCATGTTTTTCGATTTCCGAACGCTGCTGATGAGGTCCCCCATGTGGTTATAATCCATCCGCGCCCCTCCTTTGGTAATTGTGTTCATGATACCAGAAGCCGCCGGGTTTGGCACGCGAATGACGGTCGACCGGGGTAAACGGCTGGTGGAGTTTCCGGTGGAGCGCCGTCAGGACGGCTCCTTCCAGCGGCAGAGGCGGCGGGCGAGCAGGTCGACTGCCAGAAAGAGCGCCGCGCCCACCACCGAGATCACGACGATGCCGCCGTACATTTCGAGGTAGTCGATGCGGCTCCATGCGTCGAGGATGTAGTAGCCGATCCCTGCGCGGGTGCCGTACGCCTCGACGATGAAGAGGACGGCCAGCGCGGTGCCCACGCCGATGCGCAGGCTGGTGAAGAGCTCGGGCAGCACGGCGGGAAGTGTGATCTGCCCGAGCAGGCGGCCGCGCGAGGCCCCTGCGCTGACGGCCACCTGGTAGAGGCCGGGGTCGACGGCCCGGGCCGCGTCCCGCGTGGCGACGATCACCTGGAAGAGGACGGTCAGCAGGATGATGAGGATCTTCGAGCCGTCCCGCAGGCCGAAGAGGAGCATCGCGACGGGCAGCAGGGCGGTCTTGGGGACGGGGTAGGAGAAGTAGACGACCGGGTGGAGCAGGGCGTTCCAACGGGGGGAGGCGGCCATCAGCAGGCCGACCGGCACCCCGACCGCGAGCGCGAGGAAGAGCCCCGCGAACACCCGCCAGAGGCTCGCGCCGATGTGGCGGAAGACGCCCGCGGCGAGCACGTCCCCAAAGTGGGCATATACATCCACGGGGCCGGGCAGCGCGCGGGTGTCGAGCAGCGCGGCGGCGGCCAGCCAGAGCAGGTTGACCGCCGCGAAGCCGAGCAGGAAGGCGCCCGTCTTTTTCATGACGCGGCCTCCTCTCCGGCGGCGAGCAGGATTTCCCGCCGCAGCTCGTGGGAGAACGCCTCGAAATCGGGGCCGCCCGGTTCGGGCAGGCCCTGCCAGGGGTTCTCCAGGAGGCGGGCAAAGCGCCCGCCCTTTCCCATGACGGCGATCTGGCCCGCGAGGTAGAGCGCCTCCTCCGGGCGATGGGTCACCACGACCGCCGTTGCGCCCGAATCCCGCCAGAGCTCGAAGCAGAGCCGTCTGGCGCGGTCGGCCGCCGCCGCGTCGAGCGCGGCGAAGGGTTCGTCCATCAGCAGCAGGCGCGGCTTCATGAGCAGCGCGCGCGCGAGCGCCGCCCGCTGCGCCTGCCCGCCGCTTAATTCGCGCGGGTGGCGGTCGAGCAGGCCGCCGATGCCCAGCCGCGCGCAGAGGGCGTCAAGCTCCCTTTCGCCGGACGCGCCGCGCAGCCGCGCGCAGAAAAGGCAGTTCTCCCGCACCGTCTTCCAGGGGAGCAGGCCGTAGCTCTGGGGGATGAGGCCGATGGCGGTATCACGCGGGGAGAGGGGCGCGCCGCAGAAGCGGACGCGCCCCCCCGCGGGCGGGAGCACGCCGGCCAGCAGGTTCACGAGGGTCGTCTTGCCGCAGCCGGACGGCCCGAGCAGCGCAAGCAGCCCTCCTTCCCCGAGGGAGAAGGAGAGCCCGTCGATGACCGGGCGGCTCGCGCGTGGGTAGCGCGCCGTGAGGTTTTCAACTTCCAGCATCGCGCTTATCCGAGGTCGCCGAGCAGGTCGGCTGGGGTGAGGGAAGCGGGGCAGAGCCCCTTGCCCGAGGCCCAGGCGACCGCGTCGGAGAGGACGGCGGCGTCGGGCAGCGCGTTTTTGCGGAAGACGGGCAGCTCGATTCTGCCCGCGAGCTCCTCTGGGAAGCCCGCGCCCGCGATCACGACCGGCTCGTATTCCGAGAGGGGGGTGTTGTTCACGTAGTCGACCGCCTCGTCGTAGGCGGCGTAGTACTTTCTGATCGCGCCGGCCTTCCCGTCGATCGCCGACTGGGTGAAGGCGGAGACGGCGGGATAGAGCCCCGCCGTGTTGGCGCTGCCGAGCTCGACGGCGCCGTCGGTGAGGGCGAGGGTCGCGAACGGCTCGGGCAGCAGGCAGAGGTCGACCTCGCCGCTGCGCAGCATCTCAAGGCGGTCGGGGATGCGGGGGACGACCGCCTTTTTGAGGTAGTCCGCGCCGTACCCCTCCTGCGTAAGGATGTAGTCAAGCGCGTATTCGATCAGCGTGTTTTCCGAAATCGCGATCGATTTCCCGGCGGCGTCCGCGAGCGTCGTGACGCCGGAATCCGGACCGGCGAGCAGCAGGTAGTCGCCGTCGGTCATGCCGGTGATCTTCACGTCGAGCCCGGCGTTCTGGTAGATGCACACGCCGATGAAATCGGTGAACACCCCGTCGAGCTCGCCCGCCTGCAGCGCCGCGTCGCGGTCCTTGGCGGAGGAGAAGACCTGCATGTCGAGGACGACGCCCTGCTTTTCATCGAGCTTCTGGTCCTTCATGACCGCCAGCGGGATGATGTCGGACGAATACATGACGCCGATGCGCAGCGTATCGGGCTCGGGCTGTCTGCCGCACGCGGCGAGCCCCGCCGCGGCGAGCGCCGCGAGCAACAGGGCCGCGGCGCGCTTCAAAATGGTTTTTTTCATGGTTCTTCCCTCCAACGCTGATATAGATGGTTTTCAACGCCCAGGCAGTCGAGCGCCCGGCCTGCCACGAAGGAGACAAGGTTGTCGACCGTCCGGGGGCGGTGGTAAAACGCGGGCATCGCGGGCAGGATCGTCGCGCCACACTGACTGAGCGTCAGCATGTTCTGCAGGTGGATCGAGGTGAGCGGCGTTTCGCGCGGCACCAGCAGGAGGGGCCGCCGCTGCTTGAGCATGACGTCCGCCGCCCGGGTGAGCAGGTCGGTCGTGACGCCGCACGCGAGCCTGCCGAGCGTCGACATCGAGCAGGGCGCGACCACCATCCCCGCGAACCGCCGCGAGCCGCTCGCGAGCGGGGAGAAGAGGTCGGCGTTGTCCTCGAGCACGGCGTTGGGGCGTTCCCCGGCCCAGCGTTCGAGCGAGACGCCCGTCTCATATTCCAGCACCCGGCGGCCGGTATCGGTGGCGACGACCCGCAGGGCCGCGCCGCTTTCCAGCAGGGCGTCCGAGATGCGCAGCGCATAGGCGCTCCCGCTCGCGCCGGTGATCCCGATGATGTAGGTTTCCATAGAAGCCCTCCTTTCAGAGGTAGATGTCGAGGATGCCGAAGACCAGCAGCGCGAGGCTGGTGAGCTGGCTCATGCTGTAGGAGGCGACGTTGACTCCCTCGAGCCGCCGGGGGGAGACCATCGTGTGCTGCACCGCCATGAGGGCGGCGGCGGCGAGCAGCCCCGCGCCGAAGAGAAGTCCCATATGCGGCTCCAGCAGGAGGAAGGCCGCGAGGCAGACGAGCGCCGCGGCATGAAACGCGGTGCTGATATGCAGCGCGCCCGCCACGCCGAACCGCACGGGGATCGAATGAAGGCCGTTTTGCCGGTCGAAGTCATAGTCCTGGCAGCCGTAGATGACGTCGAAGCCGGCGGTCCACAGGCAGTTGGCCGCGCCGAGCAGCAGCGGCGGCAGGGAAAACCGCCCCGTCACCGCGAGCCACGCGCCGACCGGCGCGATGCCGCAGGTCGCGCCCAGAAAGAGGTGGCAGAGCCAGGTGAACCGCTTGGTGTAGGAGTAGAAGGCCATCATCAGAAGGGCGAGGGGGGAGAGGACCAGGCAGAGGGGGTTCAGCATCGCGGCGCTTACGACGAGCAGCGCGAAGCAGGCGGCTGAAAGCGCGACCGTCTCGCGCACGGAGATTTCGCCGCGCGGGATCTGCCGTCCGGCGGTGCGGGGGTTTTTCGCGTCGATCCTCGCGTCGATCGCGCGGTTGAGGGCGTTGGCCCCCGTGCGCGCCGACAGGAAGGCGAGCGCGGCCCACGCCGCCGTCCAGAGTCGCGGCCTGCCGTTCGACGCGGCGAGGAAGGCGACGGCGCCGAACGAGAGGGAGAAGATCGTGTGGCTGAACATCACAAGCGTCCCGTAGGCGCGCAGCTTCCGAATCAGTTTATGAGCGAGTTCCATATCGAAGGCGCCTCCACGTCAGAATCCGTATTCTTCCCACCGCGCGTCCACCCGCGCGGTCATTTCCGGCGACATCGTGATGTCGTCCGGCCAGGGACGGGTGAGCCCCTCCCCCGGCAGCTTTTTCGTCGCGTCGAGCGCGATTTTCCCGTCCTTCACCACGAGGTCGCGCCCCGCGTCGATGTTGTTGAAGATCCGCCAGAGCACCTCCGAGCGGTCGGCGAGGTTCACCGTGTCGTCGAGCGCCACGGCGAACGAGACGCCCTCCGCCTCGAGCGCGGCCAGCGCGGCCTCCCGGCCGTCGCCCGGCGCGCGCTTTTGGACCGGCAGGAGGGCGTAACGCCCCGTCCGGGGCGTTACGCCCGGTTTCGCGGTTGCGTCGACGCCCAGCCGCGCGCCGTAGAGGGCGCGGTCGGACGAGTGGTCGAGCGCGTCGAGCGGGCCGTCCGAGAGGAGGTAGTCCGACGCGGGATCGGCGTTTTGGAGCACCGCCGCGAGCACCGCGCCGGTGTCGCGCGGGTCGACCGACGCGTCCACCGCGACGATCAGCTTGGTGTAGCGCATCTGTCCCATCCCCCACATCGCGTTCATGACGGTGCGCGCCGCGCCGGGGAAGTCGTTTTTGACCGAGACGACCGCGCAGTTGTGGAATACCCCCTCGAAGGGGAGGCAGAGGTCGCACAGCTGGGGCATCTGCAGCTTCAGAACGGGCAGGAAGATGCGTTCGGTGGCCTTCGCCAGATAGCAGTCCTCCATCGGGGGCCTGCCCACGACGGTCGCCAGGTAGACGGGGTTTCTCCGGCGGGTGACGCAGGTGACGTGGAAGCGGGGGTACCAGTCGGCCAGCGAGTAGTAGCCGGTGTGGTCGCCGAACGGGCCCTCCCACACGGGGGGCTCCTCGGTGTCGACGTATCCCTCGAGCACGAACTGCGCGTCCCGCGGCACCCACAGGTCGCTGGCGACGCATTTTGTCAGCGCGACGGGCCGCCTGCGCAGGAAGCCCGCGAGCAGCATCTCGTCGAGACCGGGCGGCAGCGGCGCGGTCGCGGCGTAGGTGATCTCGGGGCCGCAGCCGAGCGCGACCGCGACGGGCATTTTCCCGCCGTGCTCCCGCCACGCCTCATAGATGGCAGAGCCGTCCTTGTGCTTGTGCCAGTGCATGGCGGTGGAGGTCCTGTCAAGCACCTGCATCCGGTACATGCCGCAGTTCTGCGTCCGCGCGCCGGGCAGCTTGGTGAAGACGAGCGGCAGGGTGAAGAAGCGGCCGCCGTCCTGCGGCCAGCAGTGGAGCACCGGCAGCGCCGAGAGGTCGGGCTCCCGCTCGATCACCTGCTGGCAGGGCGGGCGGGTAAGGCGCAGGCGGCGCCGGTGGGGAAAGCAGGCGGCGAGGCGCGGGAGACGAGGGGCGAAGCGGATGAGGTTTCCGAGGGAGGTGTAGTTGCCGAAATCGAGATAGCGGGCCACGTCGCCGCCGATTTCGTCGAGGCTTTCGGCGCCCAGCGCGAGCGCCATGCGCGCGTCGGAGCCCATCGCGTTGATGAGCAAGGGGAAATCGGAGCCCTCGACCCGCTCGAAGAGAAGGGCCGGGCCGCCCCGCTTCATGACGCGGCCGGCGATTTCGGTGATCTCCAGGATGGGGGAGACGGGCGCGGAAATCCGCATGAGTTCGCCGCGCTTTTCGAGCGCGGCGATGAATGCCTGCAAGTCCCGGTAGGCCAATTTGGACGGCCTCCTTTCTCTGGAAAAAACGGTTATCGGGTAATTTGTTAAATAGATGGCGAGGAAGTTGGACACATTATATAAAATGGCAAAAAACCATTGATAAATACTTGACAAATACCAAAGATATAATTATATTAGAAATTGCTTAATTACTAATTTCCTTAATATTATACACGAAAAACGGGGGGGAATCAATGGCGAATCCAGCGAAGGACGCGGCGGCGCTCTGCGCGCTGCTGGCGAACGAAAACCGCATGGTCATCCTCTGCCATTTGATGACCGGCCCCATGAACGTCGGGCAGCTGCACAAGCGCCTCAAGGGGATCACCCAGTCGGCGCTCTCCCAGCACCTGACGCTGCTACGGGCCAACCGGATTGTTGAGTGCGACAAGCAGGGACAGAGCATGGTCTACAAGATCGTCGACCAGCGGGCGATCCGGCTGATCGAAACGGTCGAGGAGATCTTCCTGCTGAAGGCCGCGGCGGGGATGCCCCCGGACGGCGAAACGAACGAGCGCAAATGATTCCACGCCGGGAGCGAACTGGCGGAGTTCACATTTAGGAGATGAAAGCATTGAAAAACATTGTCATTGTCGGCGCGGGCTACGCGGGCGTCCTGACCGCCAAAAAACTGGCGAAACGGCTGAAAAAACAGGAGGACGTGCAGATCACCGTCATCGACAAAAACCCCTTCCACACCATGTACACCGAGCTGCACGAGGTCGCCGCCCACCGCGTGGACGAGGACAGCATCAAGATCAGCCTCGAACGGGTCTTCGCGGGACGCAACGTACATGTGGTGCTTGACACGGTCACCTCGATCGATTTTGACGGCAAGGTGCTCGAAGGGCGCGTGGGCACCTACCCCTACGACTATCTCATCCTCGCGACCGGCTCCAAGCCGACCTTCTTCGGCGTGCCGGGCGCGGAGGAGATCTCCTATACCCTGTGGTCCTACGACGACGCGGTCGTCCTGCGCGAGCACCTGCTCCACGTCTTCCGCCGCGCCGCGCGCGAGACCGACCCGGCCGAGCGCCGCAGGCTGCTGACCTTCTATGTGGTCGGCGCGGGCTTCACCGGCGTCGAGATGGCGGGCGAGCTGGCCGAGCTGGTGCCGCTGCTCTGCGAGAAATTCGAGATTGACCGGGACGAGGTGTCGATGTTCGACGTCGACGTGCTCGACCGCACGGTGCCCATCCTGCCGAAGAAGCTCTCCGACAAGGTGGAGCGCAGGCTCACGAAGATGGGCGTGCAGGTCATGCTCGGAACCGGCGTCGCGGGCATCGGCAAGGACTACATCGAGCTCAAGCAGGGGGACACCGTCGAGTGCCACCAGGCTGGCACCGTCATCTGGACGGCGGGCATCGAGTCGAGCGACATCGTCTCCGAGGCGGCCAAGGCCCTCCAGACCGCCCGCCGCGGCCGGGTCGTCACTGACAAATATCTGCGCGCAGTCGACCACGAGGACGTGTTCATCGCGGGCGACAACATCATGTACGTCCCCGAGGGGGAGGAGAACCCCGTCCCGCAGATGGTCGAAAACTGCGAGCAGAGCGCCGACACGATCGCCCACAACCTGACGGTGCAGCTCACCGGGCAGGGGGAGCTGGAGGACTACCGTCCCAAGTTCCACGGGGTCATGGTGTCGGTCGGCGGCAGGTACGGCGTCGCGCAGGTGGGCACCCCCAACCACATGATCTGCCTGCCCTCCTTCTTAGCGATGTTTACCAAGCATTTCATCAACGTCGTCTACTTCGTGCAGGTGCTCGGCTGGAACAAGGTCATCAGCTACCTCAAGCACGAGTTCTTCACCATCCGCAACTGCCGCAGCTTTGTGGGCGGGCATTTTTCCAACCGCACCCCGAGCTTTTTGCTCGTGCCGCTGCGCGTCTGGCTGGGCGTCTGCTGGGTGTTCGAGGGCGTCATGAAGGTCGTCGAGGGCTGGATGCAGACCCCGCAGCTCACCGGCTTCTTCAGCGGCGCGACCGGCTTCTTCAACAAGATCCTCTCCGCCGCGGGCGCGCGCAACGTGACCGATATGGTCAACGCGGTCGCGGGCGCGACCTCCGGGGCCGTCGACGCGGTCGCCACCGCGACCGCCGAGGTCGGCGAGGCGGTGGCCAGCGGCGTGGCGGTGTTCAGCTACCGGCTGCTCGGATTTATGGACGTGACGCTTGTCAGCGGCACCGACCTGGCCCATTCCACGCTGGCGGACTACGCCTTCAAGATCGACATCCCCTTTATCAACTGGTTCGTCGACCATGTGGTGCTTGCCAGCGACGGGATGCAGATGTTCATGCAGATCACCATCGTGGTGCTTGAGATCCTCATCGGGCTGGCGCTGATCGGCGGGCTCTTCAACTTCCCCGCCTCCGCCGCCTCGCTCGTGCTCCAGTTCATGTTCGTCACCACGACGGGGCTCTACCTCAACACCTTCTGGATGATCTTCGCCGCGATCGCGGTGCTCGTCGGCGGCGGCAGGACGCTGGGCCTCGACTACTACGTCATGCCCGCCCTAAAAAAACACTGGAAAAACGTCAGGTTTGTCAGAAAGTGGTATCTCTACAATGATTGACGCGACACAAAATCAGGCGCGCCCCCAGGCCGCCTGCTACCCCGGATTTGACGCGGCGTTCGAGGCGGTGAAGGAACGCATCGACGGGGCCCTCACCGGCTCGCCGGGTCTGATCCGCAGCTATACCGCGCACCTCGCGGGCGCGCGGGGCAAGATGATCCGCGCCGCCGCCCTGCTCGCCTGCGCACAGGGGGAGGACGGCGGGATTCCCGCCGACGCGGCGGAGCTGGCCGCCGCCGTCGAGATGCTCCACCTCGCGACGCTCGTGCACGACGACGTCATCGACGACGCCGACCTGCGGCGCGGCATCCCCACCCTCCAGCGCATGTACGGCAGGCGCACGGCGGTCATCTGCGGCGACTACCTGCTCGCCGCTTCCCTGCGGCTCGCGGCGCAGGTGGGCGACCGGGAACGTTACCTTGACCTGCGGCTGCCCGACTATGTGGGGCGCATCTGCCTCGGGGAGTTGGGCCAGCACCTCAATAACGGCAACCTCGAGCTGACCGCCTACCGCTACCTCAAGATCATCGGGGGCAAGACGGCCGCCCTCTTTGAGGCGGCGTTCTACGCGGGCGCGCTCTTCTTTACAGAGGAGGAGCGGCTCATCCGCCGGTACGCGCGGCTCGGGCGGCAGATCGGCATGATCTTCCAGCTCACCGACGACTGCATCGATTTTGAATCTGACGAGGCGACGGCCAAAAAGCCGGTGCGGTCGGACTACGAGCAGGGGGTCGTCACACTGCCGCTCATCCGGGCGTTCGAGCAGGACCCCGCCTTTCTCGAGCGCGCGCGGAGAGGGAAACTCGCGCGCGCCGAGGTGGACGAACGGGTCCGCGCGAGCGGCGGGCTGGACGACGCTCGCCGGCTTTCCAAACGCTATTACGACCGCGCGGCCAAGCTGCTCGGGGAGCTCGGCGCTCCCGAGGAAAAGCGGCGGCGGCTCACGGAGATTCTGGACAGGGCATTTTACGGCCTCAAGCTACAGCCGGCGGCGAAGTCCGGCCGATGACGATCAAAGGAGGATCGATATGAAACGATTTTTTGCGACGGCGCTCAGCCTCGCTTTGGCGGCTTCGCTGCTGGCGGGATGCAGTTCCAATCTGCCGAAGGGGTATTCCCCCTTCGGACCGCAGGCTTCGTCCGAGGGCGGGGCCCAGCAGCCGCAGGAGAACCCCGCCCCGGAGAATCCGGTGCAGGTCCCGGCGGGCGCGGAGCTTTCGACCGGACTGGCGGTGATCAACTCGGTGGGTAGCTCAAAGGACGCGGGCGACGAGGACGGCCTGGCGCAGGCGGACTCGAACGTCGTGGCGGTGCTCGTCGACGCGGACGGCCGCATCGTCGACTGCAAGATCGACGGGGTGCAGGCGAAGATTCCCTTCTCGAAGGAGGGGAAGCTGCTCGTCGGAACGGACACGATGTTCCGGACCAAGCAGGAGCTGAAGGAAGACTACGGCATGAAGAAGGCCTCCGGCATCGGTAAGGAGTGGAACGAGCAGGCGGACGCGCTGGCCGCCTACGTGACGGGCAAGACGCTGGATGAGATCAGAGGCATCGCGGTGACGGAGGACGGGCACGCGGGCGACGCGGAGCTTGCGTCGTCGGTGACGATGTCGGTCGGCGGCTGGCTCGAGACGGTGGAGAAGGCGGTCGCGAACGCGAAGCCGATGGGCGCGAAGGCAGGCGACAGGCTCGGGCTGGGGATCGAGACGAACATGTCCAAGTCCGCCGACGCGGGGGATGAGGACGGCCTGGCGCAGGCCTACTCGATGTACACGGCGGCGACCTTTGGGCCGGACGGCCGGATCACAAGCTGCATCCTCGACGGCTCGCAGAGCAACGTGAACTTCGACAAAGCGGGCAAGATCACGACCGATCTGACGGTCGCGCCGCAGACGAAGAACGAGCTCAAGGAGGCCTACGGCATGAAGGTGGCCTCGGGGATCGGGCTGGAGTGGTACCAGCAGGCGGAGAACTACGCGCAGTACGCGCTGGGCAAGACCCCTGCGGAGCTTTCTGGCCTGGCGGTGAACGACCACGGCTCCCCGACGGACGCGGAGCTGGCCGCCTCGGTGACAATCGGCATCGGCGACTTTAACACGATCCTTCAGAAGGCCGCCGAAAACGCGGGCGCCGCCTCCCTGAGCGAGGGCGGCCTTATGACCGGGCTGGCGGTGATCAACTCGGTGGGCAGCTCGAAGGACGCGGGCGAGGAGGACGGCCTGGCGCAGGCGGACTCGAACGTCGTGGCGGTGCTCGTCGACGCGGACGGCCGCATCGTCGACTGCAAGATCGACGGGGTGCAGGCGAAGATCCCCTTCTCGAAGGAGGGCAAGCTGCTCGTGGGGACGGACACGATGTTCCGGACCAAGCAGGAGCTTAAGGAAGACTACGGCATGAAGAAGGCCTCCGGCATCGGCAGGGAGTGGAACGAGCAGGCGGACGCGCTGGCCTCCTATGTGACCGGAAAGACGCTGGATGAAATTAAGGGCATCGCGGTGACGGAGGACGGGCACGCGGGCGACGCGGAGCTTGCGTCGTCGGTGACGATGTCGGTCGGCGGCTGGCTCGAGACGGTGGAGAAGGCGGTCGCGAACGCGAAGCCGATGGGCGCGAAGGCGGGCGACAGGCTCGGGCTGGGGATCGAGACGAACATGTCGAAATCCACCGACGCGGGGGACGAGGACGGCCTGGCGCAGGCGTATTCGATGTACACGGCGGCGACGTTTGGGCCGGACGGCCGGATTACGAGCTGCGTCCTCGACGGCTCGCAGAGCAACGTGAACTTCGACAAAACGGGCAAGATCACGACCGATCTGACGGTCGCGCCGCAGACGAAGAACGAGCTCAAGGAGGCCTACGGCATGAAGAAGGCCTCGGGGATCGGGCTGGAGTGGTACCAGCAGGCGGAGAACTACGCGCAGTACGCGCTGGGCAAGACCCCTGCGGAGCTTTCCGGTCTGGCGGTGAACGACCACGGCTCCCCGACGGACGCGGAGCTGGCCGCCTCGGTGACGATCGGCATCGGCGACTTTAACACGATCCTTCAGAAGGCCGCCGAAAACGCGGGCTGAACGGAATAAAATGAAAAGGAAGGGACGGGGACCGTCCCTTCCTTTTTCGGGAGTGCAAACGGATGAGGAAATGGACGGCATGCCTGCTCGCGCTGCTGCTGGCGGCGCTGCCCGCCTGCGGGCGGCCGGAGGCGGAGACGCCGCGGTATGAGGCGACCTTTTTGACCCTCTTCGATACGGTGACGACGATCGTCGGCTACACCGACGACAAGGCGGCGTTTACCGAGGAGGCGCAGTTCATTCACGACGAGCTGGAACGCTACCACCGGCTCTACGACATCTATAACGACTACGAGGGCGTCCACAACATCAAGACGATCAACGACCGCGCGGGCGTCGCGCCGGTCGTGGTGGAGCGCCCGGTGATCGACCTGCTGCTTGAGGCGAAGGAGCTCTACGCCTTCACGGGCGGGAAGGTGAACGTCGCGTTCGGGAGCGTGCTGTCCATCTGGCACGACTACCGGGAACGGGGGATCGACGACCCGCTTTCCGCCAAGCTGCCGCCGATGGAAAAGCTGCGGGAGGCGGCGGCGCACACCGACATCGACAAGGTCATGATCGACGAGGCGGCCTCGACCGTCTATCTCGCGGACCCGGAGATGCGCCTCGACGTGGGAGCGGTCGCCAAGGGCTACGCGGTCGAGCGGGCCTGCCGGGCGGCGGAGGAAAAGGGGATCGAAAGCCTGCTCGTGAGCGTGGGCGGCAACGTGCGCGCGATCGGGAGCATGGACGGGCGCGGCTCCCCCTGGAAGGTGGGAGTGCAGAACTCCGATATGGGGGAGGGCGGCCCGCAGTTCCTCTGTACGGTGGGGCTTCGGGACCGCTCGCTTGTGACGAGCGGCAGCTACCAGCGGTATTACACGGTGGACGGAAAGACCTACCACCACATCATCGACCCGGAGACGCTTATGCCCGCCGCTTATTATACGGCGGTGAGCGTGTTGACGCCCGACTCGGGGGTGGCGGACGCGCTGTCGACGGCGCTCTACAACATGCCCTATGAGGAGGGGCTGGCGCTCGTGGAGGGGATGGAGGACACCGAGGCGCTGTGGGTGATGCCCGACGGGTCGCTGCGTGAGAGCGGCGGCTTCGCGGAAGCGGTTCTTTAAATGGGTTGCCGGCTTTTTAAAAGCGGCGAAAAGTCCAATCCCGCAGGCGTTTTTCGGGTCCTTTTTACAAGCGAAAAGGAACATGATAAGGCCCGCCGCAGTTGCGGCGGGCCTTATCATTTGGGAATCTTACTTTAAAATCCCGTCGAGGGCGAGGTTCACCTCGAGCACGTTGACGGTCGGTTCCCCGAATACGCCGAGCAGCCGCCCGTCGGTGTATTCCGCGATTACCGCGCGCACCTCATCGGCGGTGACGCCGCGCGCCCGCGCGACCCGCTCCACCTGATATTCGGCCGCGGCGGGGGAGATGTGCGGGTCAAGCCCCGAGCCGGAACCGGTCACGAGGTCCACCGGGATGGGTTCGTCCGCGCGCTCGGGATGGGCGGCGCGGATTTTTTCGACCCGCTCGGCGATCATCCGCCCGTATTCCGTGCTCGCGGGGCTTTTGTTGGAGGGGCCCGCGTATAAGAGCGGGCTGCCGTCATCATCGAAGAAGGTGCCGGTGTTGAGGACCATCACGCGGCCCCAGAGGTACTCGTCGCCGGTAAATTCCTGCGCGAGCAGGGTGCTGCCGTACTTTTTCCCGTCGATCTCGATGATGCTGCCGTTCGCCTGTTTGGGGAAGGCGAGCTGGCAGATTCCGGTGACGGCGAGCGGGTAGACGACGCCGCAGAGAATGGTGAGCGCCACGCAGATCACAAGCGCCTTGACCGTATATTCTTTCAGGGTTTTCATGTGATAACCGCCTTTCTTTAGAGCACGAGCCCGAAGAGGACGAGCAGCATGTCGATCAGTTTGATGGCGATAAACGGGGCGATGATACCGCCGAGGCCGTAGACGACGAGGTTGCGGGAGAGCAGCTTCGCGGCGGGCACCTCCCGGTAGCGGACGCCCCGGAGGGCCAGCGGGATGAGCGCCACGATGATGAGCGCGTTGTAGATGATCGCCGAGAGGATGGCGCTTTCGGCGCTGTGCAGGCCCATGATGTTGAGGGCGGAAAGCCCGGGGTAGAGCCCCATGAAGAGGGCGGGCAGGATGGCGAAGTATTTGGCCACGTCGTTGGCGATCGAGAAGGTGGTCAGGCTGCCGCGGGTCATGAGGAGCTGCTTGCCGATGCGCACGATGTCGATCAGCTTGGTCGGCGACGAGTCGAGGTCGACCATGTTGCCCGCCTCCTTGGCCGCCTGCGTGCCGGTGTTCATCGCGACGGCCACGTCCGCCTGCGCGAGCGCGGGCGCGTCGTTGGTGCCGTCGCCCGTCATTGCGACGAGGTGTCCTTTGGCCTGCAGGTCCCGGATCATCTGCAGCTTGCCCTCCGGGGTGGCCTCGGCCAGAAAGTCGTCCACCCCGGCCTCCGCCGCGATGGCGGAGGCGGTGAGGGGGTTGTCGCCGGTGATCATGACGGTGCGGATGCCCATTTTGCGCAGGTCGGCAAACTTCTCCTTAACCCCCTGCTTGATGATGTCCTTGAGGTGGATGACGCCGAGCACCCGCCCGTTTTTGGCGACGACGAGGGGGGTGCCGCCCTGGCGGGCGATCTGCTCGACGGCCTCCTCGCACTGTTTGGAGTAGGCGCCGCCCTGCCCGGCGACGTAGGCCCTGACCGCCTCGGCCGCGCCCTTGCGGATTTCGTTGCCGGCGTAGTCCACGCCGCTCATCCGGGTCTTGGCGGTGAAGGGGATGAAGCTGGCGTGCAGGCCGCCGAGGTTCCGCCCGCGCAGACCGAACTGCTCCTTGGCGAGCACGACGACGCTGCGCCCCTCGGGGGTCTCGTCGGCGAGCGAGGAGAGCTGCGCCGCGTCGGCCAGCTCGTGGATGTCGGTGCCGTCGACGGGGATCAACTCGTACGCCTGCCGGTTACCGAGGGTGATGGTGCCCGTCTTGTCGAGCAGCAGGGTGTCCACGTCGCCCGCCGCCTCGATCGAGCGGCCGCTCATCGCGAGGACGTTGGCCTGGTTGAGGCGGCTCATGCCCGCGATGCCGATGGCGGAGAGCAGCGCGCCGATCGTGGTGGGCGCGAGGCAGACGAGCAGGGCGACCAGCGCGGTCACCGAGGTGGGATTGGCCATCCCGGCCTGGCCGGCGGAGAAGGCGGAAAAGGGATAGAGGGAGACGGTGACGAGCAGAAAGATGATCGTCAAAGCGACGAGCAGGATCTGCAGCGCGATCTCGTTGGGGGTCTTCTTGCGGGAGGCGCCCTCGACCATCGCGATCATCTTGTCCAGAAAGCTCTCACCCGCCTCGCTTGTGACGCGGATGACGAGCTGATCGGAGGTGACGGTGGTGCCGCCGGTGACCGCGCTGCGGTCGCCGCCCGATTCGCGGATGACCGGCGCGGATTCGCCGGTGATCGCGCTTTCGTCGACCGACGCCGCGCCGTCGATCACCTCGCCGTCGGCGGGGATCTGTTCGCCCACGCCGACGAGGACGAGGTCGCCCTTCCGGAGGCAGGCGCTCTTGACGCGGGTGATTTCGTCCCGGCGGTCGGGGGAGGGGATTTTGTTGGCGGTCACGTCCTGTCTGGCGGCGCGCAGCGCGTCGGCCTGCGCCTTGCCGCGCCCTTCGGCGATCGCCTCGGCGAAGTCGGCGAAGAGGACGGTGAACCAGAGGATGACCGCCACGGCGAGGATAAAGCCGGGGCGCGCGTCCGCTACCCCGAAGAGGGAGCAGACATAGAGGGCGGTGGTCAGGACCGCCGAGACATAGACGAGGAACATGACCGGGTTGCGCAGCTGGGTCTTGGGGGCCAGCTTGACGAAGGAGTCCTTCACCGCCCGGATCATCAGCTCTTTTGTGACAAAGGCCGTCTGTTTTTGATTCATGAGGTTCACTCCTTTAAGCAATCATCTGGAAGAACTCTGCGATGGGTCCGAGCGCGAGCGCCGGGAAGAAGCTCAGCGCGCCGACGAGCAGGACCACGAAGATCAGCAGCCCGATGAAGAGGGCGTTATGGGTGGGCAGGGTCCCGGCGCTCTCCGCGACCTTCTTTTTGCCCGCGAGGGAGCCCGCGATCGCGAGCGTCGCGATGAGCGGCACGAACCGCACAAAGAGCATAACGAGGCCGATCGAGACGTTCAGGAAGGGGGTGTTCGCATTGAAGCCCGCAAAGGCGGAGCCGTTGTTCCCGCCGGCCGACGAGTAGGCGTAGAGGATTTCGGAGAAGCCGTGCGCGCCGGCGTTGTTGAGGGAATCGGCGGTGGCGGGCAGCGCGGCGGCGAGCCCGGTGCCGATCAGGATGGCGACGGGGGTGGCCAGACAGACGAGCACCGCCATCTTCATCTCGCGCGGCTCGATCTTTTTGCCGAGGTATTCGGGCGTGCGCCCGACCATCAGCCCGGCGATGAAGACGGTGAGAATGGCAAAGCCGACCATGCCGTAGAGCCCGCAGCCGACGCCGCCGAAGACGACCTCGCCGAGCTCCATCTGTAGCATCTCCACCATGCCGCCGAAGGGGGTGTAGCTGTCGTGCATCGAGTTGACCGAGCCGTTGGAGGCCGCGGTCGTGAAGACGCCCCACGTCGTGGAGGCCGCGATGCCGAAGCGGGACTCCTTGCCCTCCATGTTGCCGCCCGCCTGCGCGCCGGACGCGGAGATGTCCACCGCGCCCTCCTGCGCGAGCTGCGGCGTGGCGCCCGCCTCCGAGGCCGCTGCGATGCCGAGGAAGGCCACCAGCAGGATGAGCATCGCCAAAAAGAGCGCGCGTCCCTGGCGTTTGTCCCGGACGCCGTACCCGAAGGTGAAGCAGCAGGCCACCGGGATGAGCAGCAGGGAGATCATCTCGAAGAGGTTGGAAAGCGCGTTCGGATTTTCAAAGGGGTGCGCCGAGTTGACCCCGAAGAAGCCGCCGCCGTTGGTCCCCAGCTGTTTAATCGCGATCTGGCTGGCGGCGGGGCCGAGCGGGACGACCTGCCGGGTAACGGCGGCGCCGTCCTCCAGCACGACCGGCTGGAGCAGGTCGACGGTGTCATAGGGCGCGAACGTCTGCACGACGCCCTGAGAGGCGATGACGAGCGCGACCACGATGGACAGCGGGATGAGGATGTAGAGGGTCACCCGCACGAGGTCGGTCCAGAAGCTGCCGAGCCCGGTGGATTTCACCCGCGTGAACCCCCGGATGAGCACGAACATCACGGCGATTCCCGTCGCGGCCGAGACAAAGTTCTGCACCGTCAGCCCGAGCATCTGCGTGAGGTAGGAGAGGGTGCTCTCTCCCGAGTAGGACTGCCAGTTGGTATTGGTCACGAAGGAGGCCGTCGTGTTGAAGGAGAGATGCCACGAGCAGCCGGGCAGTCCTTCGGGGTTGAGGGGAAGAACGCCCTGGAAGAGATTGAGAAGGAACAGGAAGAGAAATCCAAAGGCGCTGAACATCACGGCGGCCAGCGCGTACTGCTTCCAGGTCATCTCCTGGGCCGGGTCGATGCGCATGAGTTTGCAGAGCCCCTTTTCGACCGGCCGCAGCAGGGGGGAGAGGAAGGTCCTTTCGCCGGTCATGACGTGGTACATATATTTGCCCAGCGGGACGCCCAGCAGAACCAGAATCAAAAGATAAAGGACATATTGCAGGATGTGGTTGGTCATTTTTCATCACCTCTGAACAGAATATAAACCAGATAAGCGAGCATCAGGACCGATGCGGCGCCGATGGCGGCGATTACGGCACTCATTGCGTTGGTCACCTCTTTCTTTCGTGTTGGGGTGTTTTGCTCAACGCTCTATTTATAGCACGGATGCCGTAAACGCGGCGTTAGGCTTTGGGGGGCCGGCGTTAAGGTTCCGTAAACGGAAGGGCCCTTAATGGAATCTTAACGGAATCTTTACATCGGGCGCGGATATCGTAATGTTCTTCTAACGATCTTTGTGGTAAACTGGGGAAGGAAACGGAGGTGCGCGGAAATGGACGAACAACGCCTCGACCCCGACCAGCTCCTCACCCGGATCAAGGGGGAGAAGCCCAAAGAAAGCCGGGGCCGCCTCAAAATCTTTTTCGGGTATGCCGCGGGGGTCGGCAAGACCTACGCGATGCTCGAAGCCGCGCACGCCGCGAAGGACGCGGGCGTGGACGTGGTGGCGGGCTATATCGAGCCGCACACCCGGCCCGCCACGCTCGAGCTGCTCGACGGGCTCGAGCGGCTGCCGCCGCTCACCCTCTCCTACAAGGGGGTCGCGCTGCGGGAGTTCGACCTCGACGGCGCGATCGCGCGGCGCCCACAGCTCATCCTGGTGGATGAGCTGGCCCACACGAACGCCGAGGGCTGCCGCCACCGCAAGCGGTACCAGGACATCGAAGAGCTCCTTAAGGCGGGCGTCGACGTTTACACGACGGTGAACGTCCAGCACATCGAAAGCCTCAACGACATCGTGGCCTCGATCACCGGAGTGATCGTGCGGGAGCGGGTGCCCGACAGCGTCTTTGACTCCGCCGACCAGGTCAAGCTCGTGGACATCGAGCCGGACGACCTGATCGAGCGGCTGTCGGAGGGGAAGATCTACGCGTCCGACCAGGCGCACCGGGCGCTCGGGCATTTCTTCACGCGGGAGAACCTCGTGGCCCTGCGGGAGATCGCGCTGCGCCGCACCGCCGACCGGGTGAACCGCATCGCGGAGCGCGGAAAGCCGCTGGGCGCCGACTATTACACCGAGGAGCACATCCTCATCTGCCTGTCGAGCTCCCCTTCCAACGCCAAGGTCATCCGCACCGCGGCCCGCATGGCGGGGGCGTTCCACGGCAGCTTTACCGCCCTTTTCGTCGAGACGCCCGGTACCGCCGAGCTGGACGGGGAAAACCGCGGCCGCCTGCGGGAAAACCTGCGGCTGGCCGAGCAGCTCGGCGCGCACATCGCCACCGTCTATGGAGAGGACATCCCGGCGCAGATCGCGGAGTACGCCAAGGTGAGCGGCGTCTCAAAGATCGTCATCGGCCGCTCGAACAACCGGAAGGGCCTCTTCGCCCGCCGCCAGAACCTGGTGGAACGGCTGACCGTGCTCGCGCCCAACATCGATATCCACATCATCCCCGACAACGCCCCGCCCTACACCACCGCGCGCCGCTGGCGGAAGCTGTCCGCCGGGCTTTCGGGTGCGGACACCCTCAAGACCTTCGGGATCCTCGCGGCCGCCTCCCTGATTTCCATGCTCTTTTCCCGCTGGAACTTCCGCGAGGCGAACATTATCACCGTCTATATCCTCGGCGTGCTCTTCGCCGCGATGTGCACCCGCAGCAGGATTTACGGCGCGGCCGCCTCGCTGCTCAGCGTGCTCGCCTTCAACTACCTGTTTACGGCCCCCTATCTCACCTTTCGCTTCAACGACCCCGGCTACTACGTCACCTTCGGCGTCATGTTCACGGCCTCCTTTCTGACCAGCACGCTGACGATGCGGGTCCGCAGTCAGGCGCGGCAGGCCGCGATGAAGGCCTACCGCACCGAGGTTCTGCTGGAAACGAGCCAGAAGCTCCTGCGCGCCGAGACCGAACGGGAGGCGTTTGAGCAGATGGCCGGTCAACTCATCCGCCTGCTGAACAAGACGGTGCTCCTCTATCCGCTCGACGCGGCGGGTCCCGGGGAGCCGGGCGTCTGGACCGCGCCCGGCGCACAGGGGGATACCGCCCGGTATACGGCGGCGGGCGAGCGCGCGGTGGCCCACTGGGTCTACCGCAACAACAAGCACGCGGGCGCGACGACTGACACGCTGCCCGGTTCCAAATGTCTCTACCTTGCGGTGCGCAACCACGACACCGTCTTCGCGGTGGTGGGCATCGCGATGGACGACGGTGCGCCGCTCGACGTCTTCGACCGCAACATCCTGATCGCGATGCTGGGCGAATTCGCCCTCGCGCTGGAGAAGATGCGGGAGGCCGAGCAGAAGAAGCGGATTTCCATGCAGGTGGAGCAGGAACAGCTGCGCGCCAACCTGCTGCGCGCGATCTCCCACGACCTGCGCACCCCGCTGACGAGCATATCCGGCAACGCCGGCATCCTGATGGGCAGCGCGGAAAAGCTCGGCGAGGAAAAAAAGCACCAGCTCTACACCGACATCTACGACGACGCGATGTGGCTGATCAACCTTGTGGAGAACCTGCTGTCGGTGACGCGGATCGAAAACGGCACGATGAACATCCGCATGGAGCCCGAGCTGCTCGACGAGGTGATCGGGGAGGCGCTCCTGCACCTGAGCCGCCGGAGCTGCGAGCACACGATCGCCACCGTGCAGGAGGACGACCTGCTGATGGCGCGGATGGATTCCCGGCTGATCATCCAGGTGATCATCAACATCGTGGACAACGCCGTCAAATACACCCCGGCCGGCAGCCGCATCACGATCTCGGCCCGGCGGGAGGGGGAGATGGTCCGGGTGGAGATCGCGGACGACGGCGGGGGCATCCCCGACGAGGCCAAGGAGAAGCTCTTCCAGATGTTCTACACCGCGCAGCATAAGCGCGGGGGGGACGGCCGCCGCGGGCTGGGGCTGGGGCTTTCGCTCTGCAAATCGATCATAACCGCCCACGGCGGGACGATCACGGTGCGGGACAACCTCCCGCACGGCACCGTATTTTCCTTTACACTGCAAGCTGAAGAGGTGAACTGCCATGAATAAGACTTCCATCCTCGTGGTCGAGGACGATAAGGCGGTCCGGAACCTGATCGCCACCACGCTGGAGACGCAGGGCTACGACTACCTGACCGCCGAGACGGGCGCGTCCGCGCTGATGCAGGCGGTGTCCGGCCATCCGGACATCATGATCCTCGACCTCGGTCTGCCCGATATGGACGGGGTGGAGATCATCAAAAAGGTGCGCGGCTGGAGCAGCCTGCCGATCATCGTGGTGAGCGCGCGCAGCGAGGACCGCGACAAGATCAGCGCCCTCGACGCCGGGGCGGACGACTACCTGACCAAGCCGTTTTCCGCCGACGAGCTGCTCGCCCGCGTGCGGGTGGCGCTGCGGCGCATCCGGTACGACAGCGCGCGGCAGGGGGCGGAGAGCAGCGTATTTGAAAACGGCGGGCTCAAAATTGACTATGCCGCGGGCTGCGCCTATGTGGACGGCGAGGAGGTCCACCTCACGCCGATCGAATATAAGCTGCTCTGCCTGCTGGCGCACAATGTCGGGAAGGTGCTCACCCACAACATGATTCTCAAGGAAATCTGGGGCAACGTCCTGCCGAGCGACACCCCCTCGCTGCGGGTTTTCATGGCCACCCTGCGCAAAAAGATCGAACAGGTTCCCTCCCAGCCGAAATACATCCAGACCCACGTGGGCGTGGGCTACCGGATGCTCCGCATCGTGAACAGCCCGGAGGCCGACGCCTGACCGCCCGGGACCGGAAGGCCCGCCGCTGCAAACGCAGCGGCGGGCCTTCCGTCTTTATACAATATTAACGCCCCGGCCCGAAAGCTTTACCCCGCCCTAACGGCCCGGGGGGTATAATGGAACCAGAAGATAGGGGAGGGGGCGCATGGAAGTGCTGATTGTCACGGGACTGCTGTTCATCGGGGTGGTCGGGTTCCTCTGCGCGCGCGGGATGGAACGGTTCCTGGGCGAAAGCTACCGCCCGCGCTGGAGCGCCCGCAGGGAGCGTCCGTCGGGCGAAGTGATCTTCCTGACGCACGGCCCGGTGCAGAAGTAGGAGCTGAAAAAGGCCCGGAGCGAAGGCTCCGGGCCTTTTTTGCGCCCGCGCGCCGAATGGGCAATTCCCTTCTCCTGCTTTTCTTCGGGCGGCCCGCATGCTATAATAAACGCGGGCAATCGGCGCCGGCAAATTGCGCCTGCCTGTGGCGGCGGGCGATTAGGAACGCGTCCGGATGCCCATGCTTTTGACAGGGCGCCCGCGCGGCGCGGACATTCTATCACGATGGGAGAATCACAATGTTTCATATCGGCGGAAGTTTCCTCACCAGCCTGCTCGCGCTGGGCGTCTATCTGTTGCAGTCCTACGCGATCTACCGGCTCGCGGTCGTGCGCGGCCTTCCGAATCCCTTCTTTGCGTTCATCCCCTTCTTCCAGCTCTTCATGCTCGGACAGATCGGCGACTCGATGAAACATCTCAACCGCCGCGTCTACGACGTGTTCGCCAGCGTTCCGCTCGCATACGCGCTGCCGATCGTCTCGGTCGCCGCGGTGCTGCTGCGCTATCCGTTCAGCACGCTGGCCGACCTGCTCGTGAGCGTGGGCACGCTGGTGGTCTACTATCTCGTTTTTTATTTTTACGCGCGCAAGCAGTGTGTGCTTTTTACGGTCATCGCCGGCCTGCCCACGATCGTGAGCATCCTGGCCATCCTCTCGCTCATGCCGCTCATCGGCGGGGCGTTCATCTACGCGGCCAGCATCCTCGCCGTCGCGGCGGTGGTCACGCCGGTCGTCGGCCCGCTGCTGATCCTCTACAGCATCCGGGGCTACCGGATGTACCGCTGAATTTCCAGCCCAAAAGCCCCCGGCGGAGCCGGGGGCTTTTCTTTGGCTCTATTCCACAAAATGGAGGGGGAAAATCTGGGATATATCGTATAATCGCTTCCGTGCGACTTTATCTCTCCCGCCAATTGTAGTATACTGGAAAAAAGAACCGGCGGGCCCCTTTGACATGGGAGGAGGAAATGACATGAAGAACATCCTGTTTGTCGCATCGGAATGCGTGCCGTTCATCAAGACGGGAGGACTGGCCGACGTGGCCGGCGCGCTGCCCAAGGCGCTCGACAAAAGCCGTTACGACGTGCGCGTCGTCCTGCCCGACTATACCTGCATCCCCGAAAAATACCGCGGCCAGTTCCAGTACGTGGACAGCTTCCAGATGGAGCTGGGCGGCCTGGGCCGCGTCTACGTGGGGGTCATGACCTGCCGGGTGGAGGGCATCACCTACTACTTCATCGACAACGAGCACTACTTCGGCGGCGACAAGCCCTACGGCGACCTGCTGTGGGACATCGAAAAGTTCTGCTTCTTCTCCAAGGCGGCCCTTTCGATCCTGCCGACCGTGGGCTTCCGCCCCGACGTCATTCACTGCCACGACTGGCAGGCGGGGCTGGTTCCCGTCTTCCTGCACGAGATGTTCAAGGACAATCCCTTCTACCGCGGCATCCGCACCGTCGTGACGATCCACAACCTGCGTTTCCAGGGGGTATGGGACATCCCGGCGATGAAGCGGTTCACCGGCCTGCCCGACCGGGCGTTCACCCCCGACCGGCTCGAGTTCCACCGGGACGCCAACATGCTTAAGGGTGGGCTCGTCTACGCCGACCGGATCACGACGGTCAGCGGCACCTACGCGTGGGAGATCCAGCAGCCCTCCTTCGGCGAGGGGCTGGACGGCCTGCTGCGCGCCAAGAGCGGAACCCTCAGCGGCATTCTCAACGGCATTGACTACGACATCTACGACCCGGTGACCGACCGCAAGCTCTACGCGAACTACGACAAAAACGGCGTGCGCCAGGGCAAGGCGGCCAACAAGGCGGCGCTCCAGCGGGAGCTGGCGCTGCCCGAGGATCCTGAGGTGATGATGGTCGGCATGATCACCCGCCTCACCGACCAGAAGGGACTCGACCTCGTGGAGCGGGTGATGGACTGGCTGCTCACCTCGCGGATCCAGCTGGTCATCATCGGCACGGGCGACAAGAAATACGAGGACCTCTTCCGCCGCTACGAGTGGGAGCGCAAGGAGAAGGTCTCCGCCAACATCTGCTTCAACGACGACCGCGCCCACAAGCTCTACGCGGCCGCCGACGCGATGCTGATGCCCTCCCTGTTCGAGCCCTGCGGCCTCACCCAGCTGATCTCCCTGCGTTACGGCACGGTGCCCATCGTGCGGGAGACGGGCGGCCTCAAGGACACGGTCGAGCCCTACAACGAGTACGTCCAGACGGGCACCGGCTTCTCCTTCGCGAATTATAACGCGGAGGAGATGCTCGACACAATCTTCTACGCGGAGCGGGTCTTCTACGACACCCGTTCCTGCTGGGACGAGATGGTGCGGCGTGGCATGGAACAGGATTTCTCCTGGCGCAGCAGCGCGCAGGCCTACCAGTCCCTCTACGACCAGCTCGGCTGAACGCTCTGAAAAAAGGGCCGCCGGAGCCGTTAGGCTCCGGCGGCCCTTTTGCGCGTCATGGGCGGTCACGCCTCCCCGGAGGCCAGGATTCCGGTGAGGGCGAGGCGGTTTTCGTCGAACCCGGCGGACAGCGCCGCTTCCCGCAGTCGCACCGCTTCCTCCCGGCCGAGGAGCGGAATGTCTTCGTATTCCCACGGCAGGCCCAGCCTCCGGTATTTGCCGATGCAGGCGTTATTGAAGGCGCAGAGCTCCCACCGGGAGACGGCGTCCCCCAGCGCCCCCGCGAGATAGGCGCCGATGGCGGAGAGGTTTTCCGCGTCGGCCGTCGCCCCGGGGATGAGCGGGGTCCGGATCCACAGCTCGCAGCGGGCGCGCCCGGACCGGATTTCTCCGCCGAGGACCTCCAGGTTCTGAAGGATCAGCCGGTTGCTTTTTCCGGTCAGGCGGCGGTGCCGGCCGTCGTCCAGCAGCTTGACATCGTAGAGGACGCAGTCGGTGAAGGGAAGGACCGCTTCGAGCGCTTCCCGGGGGGCGTACCCGCTCGTGTCGAGGGCGGTATGGATGCCTTCCCGTTTCAGTTCCCGGAAAAAAGCGGCGACAAACGAATGCTGCGCCAGCGCCTCCCCGCCCGAGGCGGTCACCCCGCCGCCGAACTGCCCGTAGTAGTGCCGGTCCTTGAGAACCTCGCGCACGAGTTCCGAAAGCCCCCACTCCCGCGCCACGAAGGAGAGAGCCCTGGAGGGGCAGGCGGACACGCAAGCGCCGCAGCGAACGCATGCCGCCTCTTCGATGAAGACGCCCTCCTCCCGCGGCCGGTTCGCGCCGGTGGGGCAGGCCGCGCGGCAGCTCAGGCAGCCGATGCATTTGCGCGCCTCCCACCACACCCGCTGGGTAAAGGCGATGCCCTCAGGGTTGTGGCACCACCGGCAGGCGAGGGGGCAGCCCTTGAAAAAGACGGTGGAGCGCAGACCCGGCCCGTCGTGGGTGGTGCCCCGGTAGAGGTCGAAGATCATCGCGCGCGGTTCCGGTTCCATATGAGGCTCCCTTTCTCCGGGCGCATGCCCGGCTGGAAAACGGCGCGCCGTTCGTCCTGTTAAAACCTGATCGCGACCTTATAGTCGCCGTATTGGCCGCCGGCGTATTCAAACGCCTTTTCCCACTGCTCGATGGGGAAGACGGAGGTGACCACGCCGTCGGTCTTCAGGCGCCCGTTTACGATGTTCTCGATGACGAACGGGTAGCAGTAGGGGCTCAGGTGCGCCCCGCGGATGTCGAGCTCCTTGCGGTCGCCGATGAGCGACCAGTTGACCGTCGTGTTTTCGGCGAAGACGCCGAACTCGACGAAGACCCCCAGCTTGCGCACCGCGTTGAGGCCGGTCACCACGCTGGCGGAGTGGCCGGTCGCCTCGATATAGATGTCGCAGCCGTAGCCGTCGGTGAGGTCGCGGATCGCCTGCACCGCGTCGGTTTCCGCCGGATTCATGACGAGGTCCGCGCCGAACTCCGCCGCCTTCTCCAGCCGCTGAGGATTGATGTCCAGCACGATCAGCTTCGCGGGATTTTTCATGCGGGCGTAGGTGATCATCGCCAGCCCCAGCGTGCCCGCGCCCGAGATGACCACCACGTCCTCGCAGTGGATGTCCGCGCGGTCCACGGCGTGCTTGGCGCAGGCGTACGGTTCGATCAGCAGGGCCTTCTCGAAGGGCAGCTCCTCCGGAATTTTGTAGACGCGCGTCTCGGACAGGAAACGCACATATTCCCCCATGCCGCCGTTGAGCTCCTTATAGAAGCCGAAGCCGCCCCGGTTTTTGCACATCCAGTACTTTCCCGTCCGGCAGAAGCGGCAGTGCCCGCAGGGGACGATCTGCTCGGCGACCACTCGGTCTCCCGGTTGGAAGCCGGTGACGTTTTTCCCGGTTTTGACGATGCGACCGACGAACTCGTGGCCGGGGATGAAGGGAGGCCGGCAGATGCCCACCATCCCGTCGCCGCCCCAGTACATCGACGCGCCCTGATAGTTTTTGAGGTCGCCCGCGCAGATGCCCGAGCCCTCGCTTTTGACGAGCATCTCGTCGTCCCCGCAGCCGGGTACGGGATAGGCCGGCTCGAGGCGGTAATCGTGCTTGCCGTACGCGACCAGGGCCCGCATGGTGGAGGGGATTTCGGCTGGCTTTGTCATAATGCACCTTCCCTTTCCTATTCGGATGAAAAACGGCTTACATCCCGGAGTAGTTGTTCCGGGCGCAGAATTCCTTCTGGAACGGCTTTGCCAGACAGATGAACCGGCTGGTGTAGCCGGTGACCTTGATGATGAGGTTCTGGTACTCGGGCTTTTCCGGGTGGTCGATCGCGTCCCGGAGCGCCTCGAGGTCGATGATGTTCAGATTGATCTGGAACCCGCCCCGCGTGAAGAACGCCTCGGCGAAGTCCATGATGTACTGCGTCGGATTTTCGCGTCCGTCGAAGAAGCGGGGCTGTAGCTCCACCTGGAGGGAGCCGCCCTGGAACTTGACGTTGTGCGCCTTGGTGAGCGAGTTGGCGGTTGCGAAAAGCCCCCGCGTATTCCTGCCGGCGGTCGGGTTGCAGCCGTGGGCGAGGGGCTCCTCGGCGAGCCTGCCGTCGGGCGTCGCGGGAAGCACGTCCACGCAGGTGTGCCCTTGGAACTGGAAGAGGGAGGCGCGGTATTGCTGGCCGCGGCTGTTGAAGGTGTTGTCGAGCACGTCGGCGATCATGTCGCAGATGCGCACGTACATCCCGTCCACCTCGTCGAGGTCGTTGCCGAATTTGTCCTCGTTGAGAAACCGCTGGCGCATCTCCTCGCGGCCCCTCCAGTTTTCCTTCGCCGCCTCGCGCACCTCCGCCATCGTGTAGCGCCCCGCCTCGTAGACGAGCTTTTTGATGGCGTGCAGCGAATCGGCCACGTTCGGAAGCCCGAGGATGTTGGTGGAGGTGTACTGCACGTCGACGCCGCGCGGCCCCGTGATGTCGATTCCGCGCTCGATCGGGCCGTGGCAGTTGAGGGAGGTGACGATCTCCGGCCACACCCGGTCGAGCACCTCGTACTGCGCGTCCTTGAAGAGGCGCAGCGCCTCGACGGTGCGCCGGAACTCCTCCTCGAAGAACCGGTAGAAGACTTCAAAGTCCGGGGCGTTTTCCGCGATCGCGCGGTCCATCGCGCGCCACATCGGGTCGAGCAGGACGAGGGCGTTCACGTCCTGGTCGCAGTATTCCCGCCCGGGAATGCAGAACCACTGGCACCCGCTCACCGAGACAGTCCACGCGACGTCGGGGTCCACCCCCGAGCGCAGCTCACAGTCGACGAGCAGGTCGTAGTTGGCCAGCGACGGCACGCTCGCCCCGTGCCGGACGAGCACGTCGCAGGCGTAGCGGAAGAGGGCGGGGTCCATGTCCTTGTGCCACATGAGGAAGAGGTTGTTATAGTCGTCGATCATGTCGTAGGCTTCCAGCACGACGAAGCTCATCTCACAGCTCGCGTCGCTGCCGTCCCGCAGCCGCCCGCCGATCGAGAAGTGCTGCCCGCGCACCTTTAAGAAGAATTCCGCCAGATATTCCCGCGCCTGCTGGCGGGTGAGGACGCCGCGCGCGACGTCCCGCCGGTAGAATTCACCCAGATAGAGGTCCAGCCGGCCGTAGCCGTTGCCGTGGCCGACCATGCGGTCGGTCATGATGGCAAACTGGAGCCACTGCACCGCCTGATGGTAGGTCTCGGGAGGGGCCGCGGCGATGTGGGCGCAGTCACGGGCGATCAGCTCGTAGAGCGCCTTCTGTTCGGGATCTTCCGCCTGCGCGGCGAGGGTACGAGCCTTCTCCGCGTGCTTCTCGATGTAGCGGATGATTGCCTCGCAGGTGATTTTGGCCCCGCGCAGGTACTGCGCCTTGCGTTCCTGCCCGAGTCTCGTGTACATGGCGAGGCTTTCTTCGATCCGCCGGAGGATGCCGCCCCAGCCCTGGCTGAGCCCGATGGAATAGTCGGGGCAGGTGTGCCCATGGCTCGTGCCGCCCGCGCCCAGCTTGCGCACCTGCCTGCCGAGTTCATGCACCTTATCGCCGAAGTAGTATTTGCGGATCTCGTTCATCTCCCAGTGGAATTCCCCGACGATCGATTCGTCCGGATGGATCTCCGCGGGGGAGTGCTCGAGGAGGAAGGCGTAGTCGCGCGCGAAGTTTTCGGGCGTCTCCTCGTACCCGTCGACATGCGAGGGCACCTCGTCGTATTTCGGGAAGGGGGCTCCGATGTCCACGCGGCAGGCGTGGTCGCCCAGCGAGAGGTTCGTCTCCACGGGGTAGGACCATTCGCCCGTCTGGGGCACGATGCCGTTGCTCTTGTCGGTCCAGTGGTAGACGAGCTGGGTGGTGTCCGCGGTGTAGAGGTTGCGGCGGCCGGTGGAGGCGAGACGCTGGTTATACGCCATCACCCTCCGCAGCCGCTCGCCGGGGAGAAATTTGGGGGAATAGTCCAGGCGCGTTTTGCTCATATTTGACAGCTCCTTCCGTGCGGTCGGTCACCGCCCTAAAAATCCGCCGTCGACCGGGATGACGGCGCCGGTAATATAGTCGGATGCGGCGGACGCGAGGAAGAGGACCGTCCCGACGAGGTCCTCCGGCTCGCCCCAGCGGCCCATCGGGATACGGCTGAGGATTTCACGGTTGCGCGTTTCGTCCCGCATCAGGAAGACGGTGAGGTCGGTGTGCATGTATCCCGGCGCGATCGCGTTGACGCACACCCCGCGCCCCGACCACTCGTTCGAGAGGGCCTTGGTGAGCTGGACGACGCCTCCCTTGCTCGCGACGTAGGCGGGGACGTTCACGCTCCCAATGTAGCTGCCCATCGACGCGATGTTGATGATTTTACCGCGCCCCTGCGCGAGCATCCGGTTTCCCGCGAGCTGGCACATCGCAAAGGTGGCGGTGAGGTTCACCTCCAGTACCTCCTGCCAGTCGGGCAGCGGGAACTCCGCGCAGGGGTGCTTGCGCTGGATGCCCGCCGCGTTGACCAGCAGGTCCACTCGGCCGTCCAGCAGCTCCAGCGACTCCCGGAAGGCGCGCTCACGTTCTTCCTGGCGGGAGAGGTCCGCTGCGACGCAGCCGTACTCCCAGCCGGGCCGCGCAAAGGCCGCGACCCGTTCGGCCGTCTGCGGGCTGGCGGCGATCACGGCGACCTTGCAGCCGTGTTCCATCAGCCCGGCGGCCATCGCGCCTCCCAGCCCCCGGCTGCCGCCGGTGACGATCGCGCGCTTTCCCTTGACATCAAACAGCTTCATGACGTTTCCTCCCGATAAGGCGGTAAATGTTGCTTCCACCGCTATCATAGATGGCGTCCGGTGCGGTTTCAATGAGAAAAACCGTCATTTTCATGATGAAAAACAGCACATTTTCTTTTTGGGCATTTGCATATCCGGCAGAAAGGTAAACGGGTTTCAAAAAAATGTAAGCGAGTTATCCAGAATTCAATTTTGGCCGGCAGATATTTTGTTGGAAATGTCCGGACGGGAGAGGTTTCCTAAAATCGGAAAATTATGAAAATTTGCCTAGGAAAATATCACATTTACTTATTGCGGCAAAATCTGTTTGCAATTAACATGAAGACAAAGGAGGTCGTGCCGCAATGCAATATTTTCATGTCAAAACAGATGTTCTGATGGAAAGGGACCTCGCAGCGGGTGTTGTCCACCTGCTGGATAAGGAGGGCAGCCGCAACGTCCTGGTGTTCGCGGACGAGCATGTCGCACAGCACCCCGCCGTCGCCAAAATGCTTTCGGCCGCCGGGGAACCGGGCAGGAAGATCGAGCTTCGATCCATCCCGTCGGGCGAGCCGACGACCGGCCTGGTCAACGAACTGGCCGGGATCTACCGGGGCCGTGGGCTGGACATGTTCGTCGCGATCGGCGGGGGCAGCGTCCTCGACCTCGCAAAGGCGGTCTCCGCCCTGATCGAAAACGAGGGTGTGATCGAGGACTACCAGGGCACCGGCAGGCAGTTGACCGCCGGCGTCAAAAAGATCTGCGTCCCGACCACGGCCGGGACCGGCTGCGAAATTTCGGGCGCGGCCGTCCTCATCAACACCCGGTCGGCCTTTAAGCGCGGCGTGGTGGGTCCGGGCGTGGTGCCCACCTACGCGCTGCTCTGCGCGGAGCTGGGCGCCTCGCTCCCGGTGGACCTGACGGTCGGCTGCGGTATGGACGCCATCGTGCACGCGGTGGAATCCTACGTCTCCCCCAAGGCCAACGAGCTGACGCGACTCTTCTCCCGCGAGGCGTTCCTGCGCCTCTACGAGGCGCTCCCTAAGGTCGCGGAGGAGCCGGGAAACCTGCAATGCCGCGAGGAGATGCTGCTGGGAAGCTGCCTGGCGGGATACGCCATCGACAACGCGAGCACCGGCGCCGCCCACGGGATGTCCTATGGGCCGGGCATCCACTTCCATGTCCCGCACGGCTTTGCGGTGGCGATCTTTTTCCCCGACACGATGGAGGTGAACATCCGGAACGGATGTCATGCCTACGCGGAGCTGTTCCGGAGCGTCCCGGGTGTGCGGGCGAGCGGCGACGACCGGCAGGACGCGCTGGCGTTCGTCCGCCTGATGCGGGAATACGGACCGATCGTCCGCTATGGAAAGACGCTCTTCGACTACGGCGTCAAAGGCGGGGACATCGACCTTCTGGCGAAGGCGTCAATGCAGAACACGGTCGCCTACGCGACCAACCCCGGGCCGTTCACGATCGAGGATTCCTATGCGATTTATCATAAGCTCCTCGGGGTGTAGCCCCGGTGGAAATCTGACGGAAGGCGGAAAGAACCATGAAACGGATTGCAACGATCACCAAGCTCAAACCCGGCGTGGCGGAGGAGTACCGGCGGGTGCACGACGGCATCTGGCCGGAGGTTGTGGAAGCCGCCCATGAGGCGAATATGCGCAACTTCACCATCTTCCGCTGCGGCGACTACCTTTTCTCCTGCTATGAATACCTCGGCGACGACTTCGAGGCGGACATGGCGCGCAAGGCGGCCAAGCCCGTCAGCCCCAAGTGGCAGGAGACGACGGGCGCCTTTATGGAGCCGGTCGACGGGGAGAAAATGAAGATCGCGCTGGAGGAGTTCTGGCACCACGATTTTTAATGGGAAGCGGCCCCACGCAGGTGGAAGAAGCGGAAAAACGACGGACAATCGGAACTGGGAGGAAGGAATATGAAAAAGCGTATCCTGGCAATCACTGTGCTGCTCTGCTTTGCGCTTGCGCTGAGCGCCTGCGGGCAGCAGCCCGCCGCGACAGCCCCCTCCGCCGCTGCCGCGCCCGCGGACGGCGCGGCGGCCGATCCTGGAGATGATTTCCACATCACGATCAAATTCAGCGGCGCTTCCGCGGCCACGAATCCCGACATGATGATGCTTGACGAAATGTGCAAGCGGGTCACCGAACGGACGGACGGCCACATTACAATGGAGATGTACCCGAATAACGAGCTCGGCTCGCTGGCCGACATCGCGGAGATGATCCAGCAGGGCGTGCCGATGATGACCAACTGCAGCTCGGACTTTTTGGCGGACTACTGCCCCGACCACGCGGCGCTCAACGGCGCCTACCTCTACGACAGCTGGGAGGACATGCAGGTCATCGCCAAATCCGACTGGTATGCGGGGCTCAAGGAGCAGCTGGACGACAGCAACATCCACGTGATGTTCTTCGGCTGGAACGGCGGCCACCGCCACATGATCAGCACCTTCCCGATCCGGACCCCGCAGGACCTCGTGGGGAAAAACGCGCGCGTGTCCGGCGGGCTGATGTTCGTCGAGATGTATAAGGCGTTCGGCTCTTCGCCGATCACCCTGCCCTTCAACGAGACCTACCAGGGCCTTCAGCAGGGGATCATCGACATCGTTGAGGCCCCCACCTACACGCTGCTTTCGAGCAGCCTCAACGAGGTCGGCCCCTACCTGACGCTGACCAGCCATATCATCTGCGCCGACGTTGTCATCATGAGCACTGACGTCTACAACAGCATTCCCGAGCAGTACCGCGCGATCCTGGACGAAGAGATCAACGCGACCTGCCTCGCCTACAACGCGACGGTCGACGGCAACGAGGAGGCGGCGCTGAAGACCTTCCGCGATTACGGCACGACGATCATCGAGCTGTCCGACGAGGAACGTCAGGCGTTCGCGGACGCCTGCAAGGATATGTACACCAATATCCAGAGCTTTTCTCCCGACATCTACAATACAATCCGCTCGATTATCGAGGCGGGCTGACGGAGATCGGTGTGTGTGGCCCTGCCGGCGGCATTCAATGCCGCCGGCAGGCGGCCGCCGTTCCGCCGAAACCATGTGGGAATACAGGGAAGGCACAACTGTGAGAGGAGGCCGTGTCTGGTATGGAACGGGTCAAGGACAGGCTGCGTTGGCTGGCGGACAACTGGGTACTGCTGGTCGCGGGACTCGCGCTGGCGGGCGCCTGCACCACCACCTTTGTCAACGTCATCGTACGCTATTTTTTCACCAAATTCGTCCTGGTGGGCGCGGAGGAACTGACGACGCTGTTCGTCTCCTGGACGATCTTTGTCGGGGCGGCCGCCGGATATAAGGCGAAGATGATGTTCGGGATCGACGTGCTGGTCAACCTCTTTCCCAAATCGGTCCAGCGGGTGATCGGCGTCTTTGTCGATCTGGTGGTACTGGTCACGTCCGCCTATGTGGCCTACCTCAGCTGGAACTTTTCCAACGCGGCGTGGATCAGGACGACGTCGAACCTGTCGATCCCCTATTTCTGGCTGGACATCCCCATCTGCATCGGCTTTGGAATGATCGCGTTCTACACGCTGACCGACCTGGTCCGCCGGTCGGCCGCCGTCCTTCGAAGGGACGCGGCGGCGGACGGACCGGGCGAGACGAAAGGAGGCGGACGGGAATGAGCATGGGCGCGCTGCCGGTCTACCTGATGTTTGCCCTGTTCCTGCTGGGCGTTCCGGTTGCGATCGCGCTGATCGCCTGCGTTCTGCCCTATTTTTTATTCATCAACCCGACGATGCCGCCGCAGATGGTCCTGCAGCGGCTGGTCGCACAGGTGGAATCCAGCTCGCTTTGGGCTGTGCCCTTTTTCATCACGGCGGGCGCGGTGCTTAACTACGCCGGCGTGACCAAGCGGCTGATGAACCTCTGCGAGGGGATCGTCGGCCACCTGCCGGGCGCGCTCGGGCAGGTCAACGTTCTGCTCTCCGCGCTGATGGGAGGGATCTCCGGTTCGGCGGCGTCCGACGCGGCGACCGAGTGCAAAATCCTTGTCCCGGAGATGCTGGAGCGCGGTTATGACAAGGATTTCAGCGCGGCGGTGACCGCGGCCTCGTCGATGATCACCCCGATCATCCCGCCCGGCATCGGGCTCATCCTCTTCGCCTTTGTCGCGAACGTGTCGGTGGGAAGGATGTTCCTGGCCGGATGGATCCCGGGGATCATCATGACCGTAGGGATGATGATGCTCGTACATATGATCGCCAAGCGGCGCGGCTACGTCCCCACCCGCACAAGGCCCGCGAAGGGGAAAGAGCTCCTGCTGCTGGTCAAGGACGCGGGCTGGGCGCTCGTGCTGCCGCTGGTCATCATCATGGCGATCCGCATCGGCATCGTCACCGCCTCCGAGTGCGGCGCGCTGTGCGTCTTTTACGCGCTGTTCGTCGGCGTCTTCATCCATAGGGAGCTCAAAATGGAGCACATCTGGCCGATCCTCAAGGATGCCGTCACCGGAACGGCCACCGTGCTGGTCATCATGTGCGCGGCGAACGTCCTGAGCTTCTACCTGAGCTATGAACGTCTGCCCCACCGCATCACCGAATACCTGACCACCGTCCAGTTCAACCGCGTCACCTTCCTGTTGATGGTAGACCTGATCTTCGTACTGCTGGGCCTCTTCATGGAGGGGGGCGCGGCGATCATCATCATGGTGCCGCTGCTGCTCGGGACGGCGCAGGCGCTGGGCATCGACATGATTCATTTCGGGCTGCTGATCGTCTTTATCACCCAGATCGGCGCGGTGACGCCGCCCTTCGGGATGGTAATCTTCCTGGTCTCCCCGCTGCTGGATATCCCAATCTCCCGGCTTTCCAAGGCGCTGCTCCCCTTCATCGGGCTGCTGATCTTCTGCATGCTGCTCTTTACCTTTATTCCCGTGCTCTCGACCTGGCTGCCGACCCTCGTGTACGGATAGCCGGCCCGTCGCCGCGGGGTTTCGCCGCCGGGCGGAACCCCGCTTTTTGCAACCGCCGCACGGCTGAAATTTAGGCGTCGTGCGGGAACTGCTAAGGTTAGGAACCCAGATACAAGGAGGACTGGTACCAGATGCCGAATACGATCACGGAGATCGCCGGGAGGGCGCATGTTTCTCCCGCGACCGTCTCCCGCGTCTTCAGCGGGCAGGGATATGTCAGCGAGAGCACCCGGGCGGAAATCCTGCGGATCGCGAAGGAACTGAACTATGCCCCCAAAAAGTATAAAAAGCGGAATCCAGCCTCCTCGGGCGGCAACGTGATCGGTATGGTGATTCCTGACATCCGCAACAGCTTTTATACCGAGATCATCCGGGCGATCGAGGAGACGCTCGACAAAAAGGGGTACGAGCTCTTCGTCTGCGACTCCAACGAGGATTCGCGCAAGGAGATCCGCTGTCTGGCCGCGCTGCGCCAGAAGCAGATCGGGGGCCTGATCATCACGCCGGTGTCCGACGTGGTGGAATACAACGCCGATTTCCTGATGGAGATGAACCACGTGGGGATTCCGGTGGTCCTTTTGGACCGTGACCTGCGCGGCGGCGGGCTGGACGGGGTCTTCCTGGACAACTTCAAGGGCTCCTACCAGGCGACGCAGGTGCTTGTGAACCAGGGGCATACCCACATCGCGATGATCTGCGGACCGACCACCTCGAAGACGGGGCTGGAACGGCTGAACGGCTATCTGGAGGCCCTGCGGGAGAACCAGATCCCCATCCGGGAGGAGTACATCCTCTACGGCGACTTCATGGCCCCCAGCGCCTACGCGCTGACCAAAAAGCTCCTCAAAACCCAAAAGCGCGTCACGGCGATCCTGACCGCGAACAGCCGCATGTCGGTGGGGAGCCTCAAGGCGATCGCGGAATGCGGGATGAGCGTGGGGGCGGACATCGCGTTCATGTCCTACGGGCGCGCCGATTTTTTTGAGATGAGCGGGTCGCGGATTTCCGCCGTTTCGCAGCCGGTGCAGCAGATCGGGGAGGAGTGCTCGAAGATCCTGCTCGAGCGGATCGCGTCGGGAAAGCGGGCCCGCAACGCCCCGCGTAAGCAGATCATCCTGGCGTCCGAGCTGCTCCTGTACGGTTCGGAACGGTACCCCGCCAATCGGACAAGATAGCGCGCAAAGTTCCCCGCGGCGATTGTCTCTGCGGGGAGCTTTGCGTGATCGCTCTGCGCTGATTGTAAACCAAAATAAATATTTTAGTTTACAATCATGGGAATCCGTGCTATACTGACCGGGACAGGGGGGGATATGATGTCGCTCAAAGAGGAACTGCTCCGCTATCTGGAGGAGCACAGGGACGCGCCCGTCTCGGGACAGCTGCTCGCGGAAAGGCTTTCGGTGTCCCGCGCGGCGGTCTGGAAGGCAGTGAAGAGCCTCGAGGAGGAAGGCCACCACATCACGGCGGCCACCAACCGGGGCTACCAGCTCGAGGCGGCCAGCGACGTGCTGACCGCGCAGGGGGTGCGGTGCCATCTGCGCCCCGCGTATCGGGACTGCACCGTGCTGGTGGAGCGGCGGGTCGGCTCGACCAACACGCAGGCCAAAAAGCTGGCGGCGGACGGGGCGGGCGAACGGACCATCCTGCTGGCAGACGAACAGACGGCGGGCAGGGGACGGATGGGACGCGGGTTCTATTCCCCGGCGCGGACGGGCGTCTACATGAGCCTTCTGCTGCGGCCAGAAACGGACAGCGCGCAGCTCCCGATCATCACCGTCGCGGCGGCAGCGGCCGTCTGCGAGGCGATCGAGGCGCTGACCGGGCTGGAAACGAAGGTCAAATGGGTAAACGACGTGCTGGTCTGCGGCAGGAAGGTCTGCGGCATCCTCACCGAGGCGGTCAGCGACTTTGAGAGCGGCCGGACCGAAAGCGTGATCGTCGGCATCGGCGTCAACGTCAAGACGCCGCCCGCCCTTTTCCCGGCGGAGCTGCGGGAGATCGCGGGCTCGCTGCTGCCCGCGAGCGTCTCACGCAACCGGCTGGCCGCCGAGATCGCCAACCGGCTGTTCGACTACGCCGCCGACCTGCCGGGACGGGCCTATCTCGAGCCCTACCGGCGGCGTCTGATGGTATTGGGAAAGCGCGTCCGTTTTTACCGGGAGGGCGCGTGGCAAAGCGGAAGGGCGGTCGGGCTCGACAGCGACGGCTGCCTCGAGGTCGAAGCCCCGTCGGGCACGGTGCTGCTGCGCGCCGGGGAGATCAGGATGGAGGGGGAACCGACATGACAACGACCGTGAAGACCCGCAGGATCGTGCTGTGCGGGCTCTTTTCCGCCCTCATCGCGATCGGGGCGTTTTTGCAGGTGCCGGTCCCGTTCATGGATTACTTCACCTTGCAGTTCCTGTTCGTCACGCTGGCGGGGATGCTGCTCGGCTCCCGGCGGGGGAGCCTTGCCGTGGCGGTCTATGTGGCCGTCGGGCTGGCCGGTATCCCGGTGTTCGCGGCGGGCGGAGGCATCCAGTACGTCTTCCGCCCGAGCTTCGGCTACCTGCTTGGGTTCATCGCCGCCGCGTGGCTCACCGGACGGATCTGCGAGCGGACCGGCGCGGGACGGTTCGGGCAGTTTTTGCCCGCCGCCTTCGCTGGAATGGCGGTCACCTATGCGATCGGCTTCCTCTATAAATTTCTGATTCTCAATTACTATCTCGGCCAGACGACCCCGTTCGCGGTCGTCTTCCTCTCCGCGTTTCCGCTCGATCTGCCGGGCGACGCGGTGCTGTGCGTCGTTGCCTCGGGGCTTGCCGGACGATTGCGGGCCGCACTGGGAAAGGAGCATCTGCTGTGATTACAAAGCTGAAGGAACGGATTTTAGCGGGCGGGGCCGTCTCCCGCGAGGAGGCGCTGCGCCTCGCGTGCGAGGCGGATTTGGAGCCGCTCTGCAGGGCGGCGGACGACATCCGCCGCCAAATGTGCGGCAACCGGTTCGACCTCTGCGCGATCATCAACGGAAAGTGCGGGCACTGCTCGGAGGACTGCAAATACTGCGCGCAGTCGGCCCGCTACCCGGCGGAGGTGGAGAGCTACCCGCTGCTCGGCGCGGAACCGATCGCCCGGCGGGCGCGGTCCGACTGCGAACGGGGCGTACTGCGCTTTTCGGTCGTGACCTCGGGGCGGACGCTCACGGAGGGGGAGACGGACGCGGCCTGCGAAGCGTACCGGGAGATCGGCGCGCGGTGCGGGATTGCCCGCTGCGCCTCCCACGGGCTGCTGGATTACGATCAGCTCGTGCGGCTGCGCGAGGCGGGCGTGACCCGCTACCACTGCAATCTGGAGACCTCCCGCAGGAACTTCCCGAACATCTGCACCACCCACACCTACGACGAAAAATGCGCGGTCATCCGGAATGCGCGGCGCGCCGGGCTGGAGGTGTGCAGCGGCGGGATCATCGGCATGGGCGAGACGATGGAGGACCGCGTCGACCTGGCGATCGAGCTGCGGGAACTGGGGGTTCGCTCGGTGCCCGTCAACCTGCTCAACCCCATCAGGGGCACGCCCTTTGAGGACCGGCCGGTGCTGCCGCCGGAGGAGCTGCTGCGGACGGTGGCGGTCTTCCGCTTCCTGCTGCCCGGTGCCGCGCTGCGGCTGGCCGGGGGGCGGGGGCTGCTGCCCGACAGGGGCAGGGCGGCGTTCTGTTCCGGCGCGAACGCCGCCATCACCGGCGACATGCTGACCACCGCGGGCATCACCGTCGAGACCGACCTCGCGCTGGTGCGCGGCCTCGGATATGAGGTGGCGCGGCTATGAGGGAGGGCGTTTTTGTCACAGGCACCGGCACCGACGTGGGCAAGACCTACGTCTCAGCGCTGCTGGTCAAGACCCTGCGGGAGCAGGGCCGCAGCGCCGGATATTTTAAGCCGGCGCTCAGCGGCGCCCGACGGCGGGACGGCGCGCTCATCCCCGGCGACGCGGAGGAGGTCTGCCGCATGTCGGGGCTGCCCGGCCCGCCGGAGCAGTATGTGGCGTACCTCTACGAGCAGGCGGTGTCGCCCCATCTCGCGGCGCGACTGGAGGGTCCGCCGATCACGCGGGAGCGGATTATGGAGCGGTTTTCGCAGGTCGCCGCGCGGTTTGACTATCTCGTCGCGGAGGGGTGCGGGGGCCTTTTCTGCCCGCTCTGCACCGAGGGGGAGCAGCTGCTGCTCGGCGACGTGGCCGCGATGCTTGGACTGCCGCTCGTGATCGTCTCGCCGTCGGGGCTCGGGGCGATCAACGCGGCGGTGCTCACGGCGGAATACGCCGCGAAGCTGGGGCTCCCCGTCCTGGCGGTCGTGATGAACGGCTTTGAGGCGGGGAACCCGCTGCACGAGGACAACCGGGTCCAGATCGGGCGGTTCACCAGGCTCCGGACGATCTGCGCCGCGCGGGACGCCAGGACGATCGAGCTGCCCTGAGGACGGACGGCAAAACAACATAAAAGGGCGGGAGCCGGGGCCAAATGGCCCCCGCTCCCGCCGCAAGGAGAATCATCCCGCGCCTGCGGGATGGGATAAGGGGGACAATGAGGTCCGACGCAAAAATAGAAAAGGCCCCGCCCATCAGGGCGGGGCCTTTTCGCGGTTCAGTCCCATCGGTATTCGGCGGCGGAAATGATCTTGATGGGGACCCCGTCGACCGATTCCGTTCCCACCGAGATCAGCTGGCTCGTTCCGGTCCCGGCGACCCAGCCGTTTTTGATCTGGTAGCCCGTGACCGTCACCTGGTCCGACACGTTCACATCCTTCAGCGGGTCGGAGATGTAAACCTTGTATTCGTTGTTGTTGACCTTATAGATTCGAAAATCGAAATCCGTGGAGATCTTCAGGGATGCGGCGAGACGCTCCTTGATATCATCGCCGAAATTCGGCCCGGTGGAATTGAGGGTGTTTCCCGGACGTTTTTCGAAGTAGCTCTCTATGGCCAGCTGGAGCAGGTCGAGGATATTCTTATTATCGGAGTTGATCGTCTCCACCGCCGTCATCCCGTGCTTGGAGCAGCGGACCTTGATATCGCCGTTGGCGCCGACGGTAACGTTGTAAAAGCCTCCTGAGGGGCAGATCCCGCGATAACCGGAAGAAGTGGGATCGGCGCCCATGGAATCCTTCATGATCGTGTCGATCACATCCGGAGTGAGCGTACGATTCTCGACGACCTCATAGAATTCGAGCGTTCGGGTGGCCGTGGTGAGGTTTGCCATGCAGGCGGTTTTCCGGGCGGACTCCAAAAAGGAGGAGAACAAGGGAGCGGTGAGGGCCAGGAGCACGCCGATGATGGCGATGACGACCACCATCTCGATCAGGGTAAAGCCTCGTCGATGTTTTGTTTGCACAGGTCTCACCACCTCAAATTTTCCATTAAACAATTATTTATTGTTATTATATGACTTCCAGCCTGATTTGTAAAGCGGCGGACGCGGGGTATTGCTGTGCTCAAAGCGAAAACAAAAAAATCCCTGCAAACGAGCTTATGAAGCCGGCTTGCAGGGATTTTACGTGGTGGAGCGGAATAAGCAAAATCCGAACACCTCTCGACGTTCGGATTTGCACTTTTTGGTGGAGCGGAACACGCAATATCCGAACACGAAAGCGTAGCCGTGTTCTGTCCTGAAATGTTGAAGGTAAAGACGATTCTTCTCCCCTTGTTCCCTTCATCGTACACATACACAGAGTTGACCAAGGTATCAATGACCCTACGTTGATACTCTCGGTTGGTAACATCACCACTCTTGAACGAAAGTAGCCAATACATTATGCGCTCTTTCGTCAGGAGTGGTTTTTTCATTTCTTCACGGGCAATCTGCCCCTCCACCTCGTTTTTCTGAGTCTCCAATTCCTCAAGCCGCTCTTTGGTGGTGGAAGTGATGATGCCTTGCTCGATAGCGGTCATGAGGTTTCGGATTTTCTTCTTTATGTCCTTGACCTGTTCCCTCAGTCCATCAACATAGCTCGTGTCGGCTGACTCCTTCTCGATTATCTCCATAGCTCGTGTTGCGATAAGCTCTATGTTTTCATCGGTCAGTACACGCTCAACCGTGAACCGGGTAACGAGTTCTTCAATCCACTCTTTCTTCTCTACCTTTTTGGTACATTTCCGATTTCTTTTTCTGTCAATGCACTTGTAGTAGTAATGGAGCTTTCCTGATTTGGACGTACCGCTTTCTCCCACCATAGCAGACCCACAGTGACCGCAGAACAGCTTGGTAGTGAGTAGGTAATCCTCCTTGGCTTTCGTCCTTGCTCGTGCTTTTGCGTTGTGTGAGAGCATGGTTTGCACCTTCTCGAACAGTGACTTGTCGATGATTGGCGGGACACCATCGGGGACAACAACGTCCATAAAGCGGTACACGCCAATATATTTATCGTTCTTTAACATCGTCCGCAGACTGTTTTTGTTAAATGCGTTTCCTCTCGATGTCTTATACCCTCGCTCGTTGCAGTAGTTGATGATTTGGGTTGCCGACATTCCATCGGCATACATCTGAAAAATCTCCTGTACGATTTTCGCACCGACAGGTTCAATTACATATCGCCTATCTTCCCCTACAGTGTAACCCAACGCCATTCCAGCTCCACCGTTGGCAACGCACTGTAGGGCATTTTCTTTCATGCCCCTCTTGATGTTCCTGGACAGGTTTTCTGAATAATACTCAGCATACCCTTCCAGCACTGACTCAAGGATAATTCCCTCCGGGGTGTCAGGCATGGGCTGTTTAGCGTAAAAAACCCGGACACCGTTCTTTTTGAGCTTGGCTTTGTAGATGGCAGAGTCATAGCGGTTTCGGGCAAAGCGGTCAAGGGTGTACATGATTACCGCTTCAAACTGTCCCTTCTCGCTGTCCTTGATGAGTCGCTGAAAGCTCGGACGGTTGTCGGTCTTACCCGATATGGCTCTATCGCAGTATTCGTTGATGATGGTAAAACCGTTTTTCAATGCGAACTCATGACACTCCCGAAGCTGTCCCTCTATTGATTCTTCTCGCTGGCTATGGCTTGAGTATCGTGCGTATATCACAGCTTTCGTAGTATCACCTCCAAGTGTTTCTTGCGTCTGAGCAAGTCTATGGAAATTAGCTTAGACTGCCGTAGTATCTTCTTTATCCCCCTGTAACTCCTCTCGGTTCTCGAACTCATACACCATGCTCATGAACTCGTGACGAGTTCTGCGGGACAGGGAGCGGAACACTCTTAAAATGTCCTGCTCGTCCTCGTCCTCACCTTCTGCGGGGGCAAAGTCCTCCTCGTCCAAAAAGAAGTCGATTACAGAGCAATTCAACAGCTTTGCCATTTCCACCATTTCATGTTCTTTTGGCAGAGACCCGTTATTGATACTGGTAGCAAACGAGCTTGACCCTTTGACGGCTTTGACGATGGCGGTCAGGTTCGTACCTCTCTCGGCACAAATGCGATTGATGTTTTCCTTGAAAGCCAAGTCTGATTCCTCCTTCGAGAATTAAAATTCGGAAAATATAAATTTCCCTATTGACAATTCGTGAAAGAAGAACTATAATAAGATCAAGAAGTTCGGAAATCACGAATTGGCAATAAGAAACCGACCTCTCGAAATTGCCGTTTCGAGAAGTTGAGTGGCGAAAACTCCTATAAGAATAATAACAATAATTCGCCTATTTGTCAAGGTAAATTCCGATTTTCAGAACTGTGGAAAGGAGGAAAAATGATGAGTCAGATTCAAGAGCGAATGAAACAGCTCGACATCAAGCAAGTAGACCTGATTATTGAACTGCGTAAGCGAGGTATCGTAGTTCAGCCACCCGAAATGTCGAGCATTATTCGTGGTGTCAACACCTATCCCAAGGCAAAAAGGGTGCTTGACGAGTGTGACAGGATTCTTAGCGAATATGAGCGTGAGTCTTGAGGACTCACAAATATCAGACCTCGCAAGACCGTTAATGGGTATCTTGGAAGCATTTTACCAAGACCCGAAGAATGAGGAGGACTTTCAGAAATGGCTACTGAGTGTAGAAGAAAACAGAAATCAAACAAAAGGCTCGTGAGATTATTCGTTGCCCTGCTGGTGGTTACGGCCATTGGTTTTGCGGCGGGTATGACCATCGGAAAAATCACTACCCCGTCCAAAACCGTGACCATCACCGAAACAGTGGAAGTTCCTGCTCTTGTGACAGACAAATTGGTAGAGACGAAAGACGTGTTTCTCTTTGACGTACCTCTCTCAGATTCTTTGCAGAGATACCTCTATGAGATTTGTGCAGATGAGAACGTCCCGGTTACGCTGGCATACGCCATGATTGAACACGAGAGCAGATTTAACCCCGAAGCGGTGAGTTCTACTGACGATTGCGGTCTCATGCAGATTAACGTGGTCAATCACGAATGGCTTGAAGAAGATTACCGCTGTGCAGATATGCTTGACCCTTATCAGAACGTGTTCTGCGGCGTGAAAATCATCGGGAGCTACCTTGAAAGATACGAAGGAGACTTACAGAAAGCTCTCATGGCGTACAACATGGGTGACTATGGTGCAAGGAAAGCGTGGGAAAACGGAGTGACAGAGACCTCTTATACCAAAGCAATTCTCTCCCTCATGGGGGAATATGAGGAGGTGCTGAACAATGCCACAGGTGATTGAGCTTAAAGGCGGCAAGGTCGAGACCATTTTCGATGAAAGAGATTTTGCCTATCTCATTGAACAGCACATGGGTTACGAAGCCGCTGATTACTTCCGAGAGCTGGTAAAGGAGCTGAAATGGTATAGGGAGGTGTACGATGATTACCCCGAATAGAAAAATCGGCAACACCTTTGAGTCTGACCTTTGCGAACTGCTCTATGAGCATGGCTATTGGGCGCATAACTTGGCGCAGAACGCAAGCGGTCAACCAGCGGACGTGATTGCCGTCAAGAACGGAACATCGTACCTCATTGACTGTAAGGTCTGCCGTACCAACAGGTTTTCGATGGCTCGTATGGAGGAAAACCAAGACCTGTCTATGGAGCTGTGGAAATCCTGCGGAAATGGCGAAGGTTGGTTTGCAGTGCTTATAGGCGGTCAGGTTTATATGATAAAGCACTCCGTTGTGAAGTGCTTCAAGAACCGACAGTCCTACATGAGCGAAGCTGACATCAAGAACTTCGGCACATTGATTGGAGAGTGGCTGGAATGAATGTACTCGTATCGAACACTCTCACAATCGAAAACCCAACACAGGAAGCCTTGATGTGGTGCAAAAATAACCTCACGATTGCAAACCCGGAGTATGCCAAGAAGGTGCGTATGCACTTTTGGGTAGGGGATACACCGTCAAAGCTCTCCCTCTACGAGCAGGAGGGAAACAATCTGATACTCCCCTTCGGGACACTGAGGACGTTGCCGGATTGTATCGCCAAAGAAAGCACCTTTACAAGCTCGTTTCCTGCCCCTGTGAGCGTTGATTACGGCGGGGTTGATGTTCCACTCTATGACTACCAAAAAGACGCTGTAGAAGCCGTGTACAAGGCACAGTACGGTATTCTCCAAAGCCCTGCCGGGAGCGGCAAGACACAGATGGGAATAGCGTTGGTCAAGAAATACTGGAAACGTGCTTTGTGGCTCACCCACACGCTTGACCTCTTGCGACAGAGCAAAGAACGTGCAGAACGCTATGTGGATAAATCCCTTATCGGGACGGTGACAGAGGGCAAGGTCAATATCGGCAAGGGTATCACCTTCGCCACCATTCAGACCATGTGCAAGCTGGATTTGCCAAGGTACAGGGATTTATGGGACGTAATCATTGTGGACGAATGTCATCGTTGTTCCGGGACACCGACAGCCATGACGCAGTTCTACAAGGTTCTGAATAACTTGGCGGCTCGGCACAAGATAGGTCTCTCAGCAACGGTACACAGGTCAGACGGCATGATTGAAGCCACCTACGCTCTGCTTGGTCATGTGGTCTACACCGTACCCGATGAAGCCGTTGGAGACAAAATCATGAAAGTAGGTATTCTCCCTGTCGGTACAGGGGTTGAGATAGACCGAAGCTGTCTCAATACAGATGGTACTCTCAATTACACCAAACTCATTTCCTACCTGTGTAACTGCAAGATACGGAATGACGCTATCCGGGCTTGTATCGTCAGTGAGTTCCGTCACTCGTGTCTCATTCTTTCGGACAGGCTGGAACACTTGGAGTTCCTTATGAACACGTTGCCTGACTTCATGAGAGAAAAAGCAGTCATGGTGAGCGGCAAAATGACCAGCAAAAAAGGCAAGGCTGACCGGGAGAAAGCAATTGAGGATATGCGGTCGGGCAAGAAGAAATACCTGTTTGCAACCTACGCACTGGCAAAGGAAGGTCTCGACATTCCATGCTTGGAGCGTTTGTTCCTCACGACCCCTCAGAAGGATTACGCAGTGGTGACGCAGAGTATCGGCAGAATCGCTCGTGTTTGCGAGGGTAAAGCAGAACCTATCGCTTATGACTTCGTAGACAATATCGCCTATCTCGTGAAGTCCTACAAGAAACGCTGTACGACCTACAGGAAGAACGGTTGCTACTTCATTGAGGAGGTGCAGAAATGAACAAACCAATATTAGATGCTTGTTGCGGAAGCCGTATGTTTTGGTTTGATAAAGAAAATCCAAACGTGGTCTTTTGCGACAAGAGAGAAGTTCCGTATCACGAGTATTATCCGGGAAGACATATCGAAATAAAACCCGATGTGCTTTGCGATTTCACTCAATTGCCGTTTGAAGACAAGACCTATAAACTCGTAGTTTTTGACCCTCCTCACCTAACATGGGCTGGCCCGTCCTCGTGGATGGCGTTGAAATATGGTCGGTTAGAAGAAAACTGGCCACAGATGATTCACGATGGGTTTCAAGAATGTATGAGAGTTTTGGATAATTACGGGGTGCTGATATTCAAGTGGTCTGAGGTTCAAATACCTTTGAGAGAGGTATTGAAAGCCGTTGGTCGTGAACCATTGTTTGGCCACAGAAGCGGAAAACACAACAATACACACTGGCTTTGCTACATGAAGTTTCCAGAAGACGAGGTGATGTAGAAATGAGACTGATTGTGTATGACGTGGAGGTGTTCAGTGATGATTGGTTAGTCATATTCAAGGACATCGAGACAAAGCAGTACACCGTAATCCACAACGACATAGATGAACTGAAAGTCTCTCTGTCTGAGGAGTGCATCTACGTAGGCTTTAAATCGAAGCACTACGACCAGTTCATCATCAAGGCAATATGGAGCGACTTCACTCCGAGGGAAGTCAAAGAGGTCAATGACTACATCATTGGCGGCGGTCAAGGTTGGGACTACCCTCCTTTGAAGGGTATATACTTCCGTTTCAACAATGTGGACATTAAGGACGATATGCAGATGGGCTTGTCCCTAAAAGCTATCGAAGGACATTTGGGAATGTCTGTGGAGGAAACCTCCGTACCCTTTGACATCGACCGTCCTCTCACAGAAGACGAGTTGAGAGAGACCGTGTTCTACTGCAAGCACGATGTTGACACTACGGAAAAGCTCATTGAGCTACGGAAGAACTACCTTAAATCCAAAATCGACATCGGGAAACTCGCCGGGATTGATGAGGTCAAGGCTATGGGAATGACCAACGCCAAGCTGACTGCCGCTCTGCTCCAAAGCTCGAAAAAGCCCCATGACGATGAGCGACAGTACCAGTACCCGTCAAACCTCAAACGTGAGCTTATCCCGCAGGAGGTGTTCGATTTCTTTGACCGCATGAAGAACCCCGAACTGAGCGATAAAGAGGTGTTCTCCTCCAAAATCGAAATCTCCATCGGTGAGTGTCCTGTGACGATAGGCTACGGCGGTATTCACGGAGCGATACCCAATTATATGTGGAGGGAGGAAAGCTCATGCGAAAACGAATCATAAAGAACTTCGATGTAGCAAGCTACTACCCTCACCTCATGACGATATGCGGGTACACCTCCCGCAACATTCCTTCCCCGGACGTGTTTGAGAACGTACTGGAACGGAGAATGAAAGCTAAAGCCGCAGGAGATAAGGTCACAGCAAACGCATTGAAGCTCGTTGTGAACACCACCTACGGGGCTATGCTGAACCAGTACAACGACCTGTATGACCCTCTCATGGGGCGGTCTGTATGTATCACAGGGCAGTTGTTCCTATTGGAAATGGCTCAGAACCTCTATCAGAACGTGGAGGATTTGAGAATCGTCCAGCTCAACACCGATGGTGTCATGATTGAGTTCTACGAAGACCAGTATGACGAGGTACTTGAAATCGTGAACGAGTGGCAATCCCGGACGGGCTTTGAGCTTGAGGAAGACTCCGTTTCCATGATTGCTCAGAAGGACGTAAACAACTATGTGGAGGTTCAGCCAAGCGGAGCGGTAAAGACCAAAGGCGGCTGCTTGGTGAGGGGTATCGCCCCGGCAGGAGCTTTCAACATCAACAACAACGCCTGTATCGTTGCCACCGCCTTGCGAGAGTATTTCGTACACGGCACACCTGTAGAGAAGACCATAAACGCCTGTGACGATATATTCCAGTTCCAGCTCATAGCAAAGGCTGGCGTAAAGTACCGTGAAGCCTATCACCTTGTCGATGGTGAGAAAGTACCTGTGCAGAAGGTAAACCGGGTGTACGCCACCAAGGACACACGGTACGGGAAGCTGTTCAAGGTGAAAGCCGAAAACGACTCCACCGCCAAGATTGAAATGCTCCCGGAACACTGCATTATCGACAACGACAACAAACTCAGCATTGACGATGTGGACAAGACCTTCTACATCGAAATGGCAAAGAAGCGTATCAATGACTTCTTGGGTATCAAGCCCGAAAAGAAAAAAGGAGGACGTAAGAAAATGGCTACCACAGCTAAGAAAGACGAAACCACAAACAAGACCCTCAACGTGTATCAGAAGCTACTCGTTGCAAGAGCGAAGTTCCTTGAGACGGACGTGCAGAAGACGGGAAAGAATATGCACTTGTCCTTCAAGTACTTCGAGCTGGACGATATTGTCCCTGTTGCCACTCGCATTTTCAGTGAGGTAGGGCTTATCGCCATCGTGAACTTCACTTCTGACACCGCCACCATGAACATTGTCAACACCGACAATCCGTGGGACGAGTGCATTAAGTTTGAAGCTCCCTTCAATCAAATCGCTCCTATCGTGAGCAACACGGGCAAACAGGCTACCAACGAAATGCAAGCCCTTGGTTCTTCCATCACCTATATGCGCCGCTACCTGTACATGATTGCCCTCGACATCTGCGAGAGCGACAGTATTGACGCAAATGTCGGAAAGCCTGTTGCCGCACCTCAGACCGCTCACACTGCCCCGGCTACTCCCGAACAGCGGCAGGAAGTGAAGCAGGAACTCACCGCTCCGGCTGACAACGCTACCCCGCTACAGATTAAGGGGCTGAAAGCGGTGCTGAAAAAGCTCAAGGACGCTGACCCCTCCAAGGAGGAAATGATTGCTCAGATTGCGGTGCAGACCGAAGGGTTTACCGTTATCAGCAAGTCCGACTGCGAGACCCTTATCACCCGTATTACGACCATGCTGGAAGGGAGTGACGAGTAATGGAATGGCTTGACAGCAATCAGCTTAAAATTACACCCCCCAAGCGCACCAAGAAAATCACAGGCACTCGCTTTGCGACAATCCTTGGTCTGAACCCGTGGTCTACCCCGTTTGAAATGTGGTGCGCTATCACAAAGACCTACGAAACCCCGTTTGAGGACACGATTTACACAATCGCTGGTAAGACCATCGAACCCAAACAGGCTGACTACATGAAGAAGTCTTACGGTATGGATTTAATCAGTCCTACCGACCGCTACGGCGCAGATTACTTCAACAAAACGTGGGGTGACTTCTTCCCGGAAAACCCGTACTTCGGCGGTATGTGGGACTACCTTGGGATAGATGAGAACGGCGTTGTAGACACCGTACTCGAAATGAAGACCACCAAGCGCATTGAGGACTGGCAGGACGATGTACCCGAATACTACGCACTACAGGCGGCTCTCTACGCTTATCTTCTTGGTGTGGACAACGTAGTAATGGTAGCTTCCTTTCTCGAAGAAAAGGACTACGCTGACCCCTCCAAGTTCACGCCAAACGTGAAGAACACGATTACGGTAGAGTTCAAGGTCAGTGAGCGTTACCCCGATTTCGAGAGAATGATTGCAGAGGTCACGTCTTGGTGGGGAGAGTATGTGACAGGCGGTATCTCCCCTGTGTATGACGAGAAGAAGGACGCTGACATTCTTGCCGCTCTCCGCACCCACAACCTCACTCCCGACACCGACATCAACGCTCTCATTTCCGAAGCAGAAGGTCTCAAAAAGGAAGTTGACACTGCCGTTTCTGCAATTGCCGATAAAAAAAGCGGCTCGATGAAATCAACGACATTATCAAGGAACACGCCATGAAGCAGTTCCGTCCCGGCGATAAGAAGGTTGAGGTCAAGGGAGCGACCTACACATGGTCTATCTCCCGCTCTGAGACCACCACAATCGACAAAAAGGCATTGGAAGCAGACGGTCTGCTTGAGAAGTATCAGAAGAAATCTGAGCAGTTCCGCATGACTGTGAAATAAGGAGGATTTGGATTATGAAATTTCAGAAGTTTGTAAAGGCTATTGGCTCTGACGGTATCGTGTTCAACCGCAAGAACGGCGAACGCTGGCTTGCTTCCGACAGGGTGTTTATGAAAATCCCGGAAGACATTCGCAGTATCACCGCTTCGGAGATTACGGATATGCCTGACTCTGTAGAGGGCATTATCAACTTCGACAGCTTCACTGACTCTGTAGAGGGCATTATCAACTTCGACCGCTTCACTGACCCTTGTGAGCTTCACAAGGCGGTCATGCCTTATGCCGATGGAGTCATTAAAGACTGTGTGCGTATCTATGCTACGGAAAACGCACTGAATACGGTAGCTATCGACAACAGTTCCTATGCGCTCATCGAGCGTAAGGACATCGTGGAAATGTTCTGCAAGTACAATTCTGACGATGAGACCAGCGAAGGGAAAGCTCTTGTTATCAAGCGTCCTTCCGATTTTACTTCTGACGAGGAAGTTGTCGGTCTGATTTTCCCGACTGATTACGAGGAGTGAGGTGGCAAATATGTACATTAACCCATTTGTCGCAGGAGTGCTGGCTACCATCATGGTAGAGCTGGTAATCCTCATAGGCGTAGCAATCTTCAACACCACCAAAAAGTAATTAGGAGGAAAAAGACAATGGCAAGAATCCCTATGACGAGTGGTTTCACTCTCATTCCCGAAGGAACATACGTGTTCCGTATCTATGACGCAAAATACGATGAGGAGTTCGGCAAAATCGAAATCAAGCTGGTCAATGCGGCTGGCATGACCCACACGGAACGCTTCTCGATTAAGGACAAAAACGATGAACTCAACGAAAAGGCTCTCAATGCGTTCTCGTATTTTGCAAAGACCGCTATGGGCGATTTCACCTTGGAGGACATCGACCCGGAGGAGCTTATCGACCATTTTATCTGTGCAGAGGTTGTCCATACCAAGCTCCCGTCCAACAAAGACCCGAACAAGACGGTCACTTTCGCCAACCTTGGGGACAAGTCCCCTGCGGAGTATTTCGACACTGACCCCGTGGCAAGGGCTTTGACGATTGGCAAGGAGAGCGGCACTGCTCCCGCTCCGAAAGCACCCGCCGCTCCCGCTACCGCTCCTGCTCCTGCTCCTGCGACAGAACCTAAGAAGGGTCTCGATTTGAACGCACTGTTGGGAGACCTTTAAGGAGGAAACAAGATGGAGCTTAAAGACAGCGGCAATCGCAGAGAGTTTTCTTCCGGGGCTGTAAGGGACATCAACGAGGGTAAAGGGAGGTGCGACCTCCTTCCCCTCGATGTCCTTGGAGAGCTGTATGACAGTCCTATCCTGACCGCTATCAACAAGTATATTCGCACAGGGCAGAAAATGTTCATCGTTGAAGCCGTCAAAGAGTTCTCAGCGTTGCAGTACGGCAACCTCGCAACAGCTATGTTGGAGGTCTCCAAGCACTATGAGGACGGCTGTCAGAAATATGGCGAGAGGAATTGGGAAAAAGGAATCCCCCTTCACTGCTACATCGACAGCGGCGTAAGGCACTACATCAAGTGGAAAAGGGGCGATACCGATGAACCCCATGACAGGGCTTTCCTGTGGAATATGCTTGGAGCGGTTTGGACGCACAACAATCTCCCGGAGTTCTGCGATTTACCATTCAGTGAGGAGGTAGACCATGACAGAGAAAGAACGACATGACCTTTTTATGGGTACGGGGATTGGGAAGTTCGTTGACAAGGAGTTTGAGACCTATCTGTTGGCAAACGGGTTTTTCTCCGCTCCGGCAAGCACAAAGTATCACGGTAATTATGAGGGAGGTTTGTTCGACCACTCCTTTACGGTGATGAACATTCTTGTGGAGTTGTCAGCGAAAAACAATCTCAAATGGCAGAGAGCGGAAAGCCCCTTCATCGTGGGTATGTTCCATGACCTTTGTAAAATCGACCAGTACCGTATTGACAACAGCGAACCCTACACTGTAGGTGAAGCGACCCGCTATGAGCACCGTACCAACACCGATTTCAAGGGTCACGGCGATAAATCCATTCTTCTCTTGTGTCAGCACATGAAGCTGACGGAGGAGGAAGTCATGTGTATTCGATACCACATGGGAGCTTTCACAGAGAAAGACGAGTGGAGTGACTACACCAACGCTGTACACCGCTATGCAAACGTCCTTTGGACGCACCATGCAGATATGCTCGCTTCTCATGTCTGCGGTATCTGACCATGAACAGAGCGGAACGCAGACGGAGACAAAAACAGGGTCTTCCCGCTGTCAAAGAACCCGTGTTGAATGTTAAGGCGAGTGACATTCAACAGATAAAAGAGGACGCTACCCACACTGCCGCTGACATAGCATTTTTCCTCATGCTGGCTATCCCTGTCATGGTCATACACGACAAGTACCCGCAGATTATGAGGAGGGTGGTAGATGGTAAGTCGAGGGAGGAACGCTTTGCCGACCTCTGTATCGACCTGTACGAGTCCTTCAATCAAGGGTACGTATCGCTTGACGATTTGGCAGAGTGCTTATGGGAAGAAGCTGGAATCAAACTCGAAAAGAAGAAATAGGAGGAAAAATCATGAATTACAAGCTCAAAAGCAAGGACGGCAAGGTTACTTTCCTGCTCCACACGGGCAAGGATTTCGTAAAAAATCAGATGTCGGTTGCGTCTGCACAACACATCATTGACACGGGTAAGCTCAAGAAGTCCACCAAGGAGGGCTACCCCATCAACGTAGACAACAAGTGGTATTTCGAGGGCGAGATTTGCAAGACCCCCGCACCCAAGGCAGAGGAGGACGCTGAATGAAAACCTTTTACTCCGAATACGTGCAACACTGCATGAGGTTTTATGCGAGACACCCAAACCCGAAGTTTCGGAGTGACGCTGACAAACTGAACTGGTACGCCTGTGACAACGCCATGAAGGGCTTTACAGACAAGGAGCAGGAAATCCTTCTGACGGTCTACAGGGAGGGCGATACCATTCCCGATAACGTCTACAACCTGTCTGTGGCTCTCGACATCAAGCAGGATTTCATTTGGAAGCTCATCAATGAGCTGGAACGCAAGGTTGCGAAAAGGAGGAAACTGGTGTGATTCACTACGAAAACATTCCCGTTGAATTGAAAAGGCTAAATCAGTGGGTCTGTACTCGTAGCGACAGCAAAGTGCCGATGAAAGCATTTGAGAACGAAGCCGCTTCATCGACCAATCCTCAGACGTGGGCTACCTTCGACATAGCGAACAACGCTGTGTCGAAGGGGTTCTACGACTACTGCGGCTTTGTGTTTGCCGACAACGGCTACGTTGGTATAGACATCGACACGGGTTATGACCAAGACGGATTTCTCTCACAGACTGCCGCAGACATCATCGGAAAGTGCAAGAGCTACACGGAGAAATCCAAGAGCGGCAGAGGTTTCCATATCCTCCTGAGAGGTACGCTCCCCTTTAAGGGCAAGAACAACCTCGCCGGGGTGGAGATATACAAGTCCGCACGATACTTCATCATGACGGGCAACACCCTCCTCTACCGCACCATTGAGGAAAATCAGGAAGCCATTGATTATGTCGTGGAGAAGTATTTCCCGAAGACCCGGCAGAAAAAGGACTCTCCCGACTACGGAAGCCGCATTTACTCTCCCGCTTGGGAGCTACCCGAAAACAACCGTATCAAGCTCCGTCCTGTATATCCGAGAATACCTGACGGAAGCCGCAACATCTGTCTCACCTCTCTCGCTGGTATGCTCCACAATCAGGGCTACAGCAAGGGGCAGATATATGACGAGCTGGTTTACTGCAACGCTGTTGCCTGTGACCCGCCTATCGACAGGAGCGAGATACGCACCATCGTAAACAGCGTCACCCGATACAAACGATAAGGAGGTCATAACCATGACATTTCAGAGAGACACCGAAGTTTACAGAGGGGACATTTTCTACATAGCTACTGGCGGTTATGTCGGTTCAGAGCAGAAAGCCGGAAGACCCGGCATTATCGTCTCCAACGACACCGCAAACAAGCACTCTCCCAACGTGGAAGTCGTGTTCCTGACTTCACAGGAGAAGAAGCCCCTTCCCACACACGTTGAAGTGGTCTGCAAAGTACCCTCCACTGCCCTCTGTGAGAACATTCAGACCGTGGCAAAGGAACGGCTTGGTGACTTTATCCGCTCCTGCACCACCTCAGAAATGAAGAAGATTGACAATGCCCTGCTGATTTCACTTGGAATGGAAGCCCCGAAAGCAATCGGGGGGGGACTCAGGAATCTACGCAGACCATTGAGACAGAAAGAAACCTATACAAGACCCTGTATGAGCAACTGCTTGACAGAATGTTGGTAAAGACCTGATAGGAGGATTAAGAAATGAACGTGACTTTGATTCAAGCGACACCGAACCCCATTGAGACTATCGCTCTCATAGCGAGTATCTGCTACGACAGCGACCTGAAAAACCCTATGGGGCTGGTAAAGCACCTGTACCGAAACGGACACCATAGCGTGTTTGAGCATATCTACTTCACCTTCAAAATCGAGGGTATTTCTCGTGCCTGTTCTCACCAGCTCGTGCGGCATAGGCACTGTAGCTTCACTCAGCGCAGTCAGCGGTACTGCTCCGAGGACGGGTTCGGGTTTGTGACTCCTCCGAGCATTGAGAAGGACGAGGAGCTTGACCACTACAAGGATTATATGACTACGTTTGTTGCCCCCAATTATAAAGAGTTACAGACAATGGGTGTTCCCAACGAGGACGCTCGTTATATCCTCCCCAACGCCTGTGAGACCGAGCTGTACCTGTCTTGCAACCTGAGAGAGCTTATCCATATCGCCAACGAGCGGCTCTGTCTCAGGGCGCAGTGGGAAATCCGGGAGATGGTAGAAAAGATGGTCTCTATCGTAGACCCGGAACTTCACTTCATGCTCGTTCCCAAGTGCAAGAGCGGCAGGATTGTATGTCATGAAGTTTGCAGAGGTGTAGACAATGATTAACACAAAAGGAGAATGGATTTACACCAACGCTGAGATTGCCTATGAGCTTGGGCTTTCCCCGGCTACCGTCAACGCCATTGGCAAGAAGCTCTACGGCAACAAAATCCCTCACTGGACTGCTCTTGAAGTCCGCAGGATTATCCAGTACATCAAGTCCATTTCCGTTGAGGAGGACGAGAAGCGGCTACAGGTGCTTCGTGACATCATTGCCGAAACAGGCTACGTAAAGCAGGACGATGAGGAAGTAAGAAAGAACGTGAGGAGGGATTTACACAATGTCTGAATATGAGAAAGACAAGCTATACTGCCCCCTCTTTGTGATGTCTCCTGCTTTCGAGACAATGAAGGGCTGTGAGTGCCGCAAGGAAATGTGTGCTTGGTGGGTAGAGGATAAACAGAAATGCGCTATTGCAGTAGGAGGTGAGCGCAATCGTGGCAAGTGACAGAGAACTTTTTGAACTGCGTAACGGCAGGGTCATTATGGACGAAGAACTGTCGGAGAAAATGTACATTATCAAGTCCTATCACCCGGAACGGGCTGATGAAACAAGCTCCGGCTTTGAGTGGTCTGAAATGGGTATGGCAAACCTTTTCGGTCTGCTTTATAACAGGGAAGCTCGTTATTGCACTGAGCATAAGAGCTGGTACACCTACTTCGAGGGGGCATGGCGCAAGGACGAGGGCGCAATCCTCGTCTCTGAGAAAATCAAAGACTTTGTGCGGCTCATGATTCTCTACTGCGGGGAAATCACGGACGATGATACCCGCAAGAGCTACACCGCCTTTGTCAATAAGATGGGCGATAGGCGCATGAGGGACAGGATTTTGAAGGACGCTACGGGTGAGCTTCGTATCTCTGCGGTGGACTTTGACGCAAACCCCTACCTCATCAACTGTCAGAACGGGACATATTCTCTCGAAGATTTTTCTTTCCAGGAAGCAAGGTGGGACGATTTTATCACCATGCAGACCAATTTCCGGCACACCGTCCGGCGAGACGTGAAGTGCAAGCGGTGGGAACAGTTCATCGAGGAGGTCACTCAGGGAGACAAGGACAAAGCAGACTTCTTGCAACGTGCGCTTGGCTACTCCATGCTTGGCATGAGCAACGAGGAGTGTATGTTTATCCTTCACGGCAAAACGACTCGCAACGGCAAGAGTACCCTCCTCAACACCATTGAGTATATGCTTGGGGACTACGCCAAGGTTGCCCCTGTCGGTATGATTTGCCGGGGTGACAGGCAGAAGGACGCAGAAGCCGCTTCCCCTACCCTTGCGGGACTCAAGGGTAAACGCTTCGTAACCATGAGCGAGAGCAACGAGTACGGCAAGCTGGACGAGGAGAAAATCAAACAGCTTACAGGCGGCGAGGAAATCTCCGCTCGTGCGCTGTATCAGTCGGCAATCACCTACAGACCGCAGTTTACCTTGTGGCTCTCCTGCAACGACCTCCCCATGGTCACAGACAAGTCCCTGTTTGCTTCTCAGCGTATCAAGGTGATTGAGTTCAACCGCCACTTTACCCCGCAGGAGCAGGACACGCACCTCAAGGACGAACTGACTTCCCTTGAAGCCATGAGCGGTATCTTCATGTGGCTGGTGCGTGGGTACATCAAGTACAAGGAAAACGGTCTTGCTATGGCTGACGCTATGGCGAAAGTGGTTGCGAAATATGAGCGGGACAACGACCTTGTTCTGCAATTCCTTGAAAGCCGCTGTGTGCGTGTTCCCGAAGATGAGAATAACCCATACGGGGAGAAGAACAAACGGACGCTCATCAAGGCAAAAGACCTCTACAACGCTTTCAAGCTGTGGGCGAAGTCTGAGGGCGCATACGTTCTCTCCGCAAGAAAGTTCAACGCTGAAATGGAGCGTCACCCGGAGTGGTTTGACAGGAAATCGACTTCCAGCGGGTTCGTGATTTATTGGGGTGTGAAGCTCAAGGAGGTAGTGTGATGAAAGATATTAAAGTCACCCGCTGTGTCGGTGAAGGACAGGGAGAATGTAAGCGGTGCAAAGAGCTGAAAGGTTGGGGTCTCAACTGGACTTCCTTCCTATATAAAATTGAAGGACGTGAGGGTTGCTACTGCTTTGACTGCGTTAAAGCAATCATAGAGGAGGAAGAACAATGCCAAGAGTCTTAGTGGGAATAAACGACTCCAAGATAGGTGCTTACACCTTCTCCGACAGAAAGCGTCCAGCAATCTGTGTGGAGAAAGGAAACACCATCACCATATACGGATATTTCAAAGACAAAGACACCGCTGAGAGATTTATGCACGAACTGGCACAGGCAGTTGGTGCGAAGGAGGAATAGACATGATTTGCTTCGGCTCATATTACCACTTTTCCGGCGAGGACGTTGAGTATATCTCCCTCACCAATGTCGGAGGTGAGTACCCGTACAAGCTCATGGTCTTTCTCAGAAGCGGCAGAAGTTTTTCGGTCAGCTACAAGATTTAGAAGGACGCAGAAAAGGAAAGAGACCGTCTTGTCCATAGTGTAGATACCGAAAGAAACGCACAGTCTCAGCGGGTTTTGAGCAAGCTACAGCTTCTCGACTATTCCATGAGAACCATCGACCGCAGACAGCTTCGCATTTGGAGACAGCTTAAAGCTCTGCTTGGCGTGACTGTAGATGAGGAGTAGGTATGGAAAATAAAATGCTCAGAGAGCTTCAAGGCTTGTTGGAAGACATCAACGAAAACGAAATCGTATCGCATATATTGGACGGGACACTTATCTCTTGGTTAAGCTCTTGGAAGATGAAGTGTGGTATGCTGACGGCTTTTCTCGTTGAGAATGACAAGGCAAACATGGCAGAGCTTGACAAGCTCCGGCGTGAGAACTTTGGTCTCAAAACCACAGTGAAAAATCAGCGGGAGAAGCTGGATAAGTTCTACCGTACCTATTAAAACCCAAATTGTCTTAAAAGGATTAGAAAATTATCTAAAACGACATTTGGGAAATAGCACAAAAAGGATTGAAAAATTATCTTTTTCTGTGTGAGGACATGAAGTAGTTAAAGTAGTTGTTTTTTAGTTTTTGCGTATAAGTTCTCCTATAAGGGGTCTATATAGTAAAAGTTACACGCAAAAATTGATTTTCAACTACTTCAACTACGCAAGAAGAATAAGAATAAGAGGACTCTCCACCGTCTGTTTAGGCGAAAAAGAGGACTCTCAGGGAGGTAAAAATCATGGCGAAAAAGAACGAAACCGAGGACGTACAGGTGGTCAAAAAGAAGCCCCGTGGCGGCAACTCTCCTGTGATTGGTATGAATGGGTACGACCTTGAACCGGGGGACAATACGAAGTACCTGACGTTGAACATAGAGTTGTTTAACTTGGAGAAGATTGACCTACATGATGAGGAAGCTGTTACTCGTAGGTTGGAGGAGTATTTTCAGATATATGCGAAATATGATACGAAACCTACGGTTGCTGGTATGGCTATGGCGTTGGGCATGAATCGTAGAACATTGATTGCGATTGTCAACGACTATGCCACTGGTGGAGCTGGTTACAAGACGGCGTTGCCGCACGAGGTAGCCCTCGTTATAAAAAAAGCGTACTCTTTGCTCGAAGTTTTATGGGAAAATTACTCCTCCAACGGTAAAATAAATCCCGTTATGGCAATCTTTCTTGCCAAGAACAACTATGGGTATCAGGACAAGACGGAGTATGTGCTGACCCCCAACTCTCAGCAGGACAGCGACTATGACGCTGACTCTATCCGAAAGAGATACCTTATCGACTCTGCAAGCGACTCTGATGAGGACGATAACGACTCTGGCAACGACTAACGACTTTCGACTATCAACTCTCAAGCGACTATCGACTATCGACTATGAAACCGCCACTGGCTCTGCCCCGGTTCTGTCCGGCGTGGAGCGGGTGGCGGTCTTTTTGTGCGGAAATCTTCACGATTTTTTGGATTTTTGGCGGCTACTATTAACACTTTACAGCAATAAAGCAAAATTGGCTGTTTTCCGGGGGCTTACCCCGCTTTTCCGGGTGAACACCTTATTATAATAGGAAGAAAAAAATTTATCCGAAAAAGATAAAAAATTATGAAAAACCTATTGACAATTCGGAAAAGCCGAATTATAATATAATCAGCAAAAGACAAGAAACAATCTTGACGGGATAACAGGAGGTTTGAAAAATGAGGATTTACGAATTAACGCCAACGGACGGACGTGAGAGCTTTTACGGAAAAGCAGTTGTACAGATTGAAGAAAACGGAACGGAAACGCTTTTGAGCTATGGAACGCCAATTATTAAAAGGTTCGTTTCCGGGGAAATGGTCAAGTTGTGGGACGGTTGGAGCGCAACGACAGGACGCCATATTAAAGCGTTTTGCGGGTTGAATAAAGCAGGGTATGAAAAATTGGAGCTTGAGAAAAAGCCCGTTTACAATATGGCGGCAGATATGACCCCGGCGCAAAGTTACAAAGCCATGATTTCAAGACGGTGCGCAAAATAAGAGGAGGTAAAGAAAATGAAAATTAGGACAACGAGAAAAGCCATTGTAAACGGTTCTGTTAATGTAAAGTGTGCGAGTTACTGTGATTTACAAGCCTTATTATATAATCATTCTCCAATTGCTTATACGTGCGGGGTTTACGGTTGGAATTTTGACGTTTACGAGGTTTACGGGGTAACGATTTGTACAGGTTATAGAAATATGCCGGGTAAACGCCTTGACGGTATAAGGGAATACGAGGACAAAGCAAGAGCCATTTTAGACAATTACACCGATTACAACGGCGTTGGAGGGTATGAGCGGAAAAAAGCGGAAATTGAAGCACTTTTGCAAGAGTTTTGCAAGCTGAACGGGAGTTATTAAGATGAGAAAATACACATTTCAGAAAAACGGCTTTACTTTTGAACGGATAGACAAGGCAAAAGCAAGACGGGCATATAACAATGGCTTAACGGTTCTTTTCTGTCCTTGCAATTTGCGCCCCGGTTCATTTTGGGGGCTTGATATGGAAATGAACAAAGCAAACGCTGATTGCGCCCCGGTTACTTTTGACGGGCTTGTAAATATGTATGAGTGCTACAATTGCATGAATACGGAAACGGGCAAATATACCGCCTTTTATATCCCGGTTGAATATGTGGACAGGTTCACGGGGGAAAAGCCAACAGCGGCAACATTGGGAACGGTTAAACAGTACGCATATGATTATATGGAGGTGTAAAAAATGGGTGCTATCAATTATTTCACGAGTGATTATATTACGTTGGGCGTTCGTCCTTATGACAGATTCGATATGGAAAATGACGTTAATTTTATGGAGGAAGTGCAACGACAGATTGACGAATACGGCGGGACGGTTGACGAGGTTATAAACGAGTATATAGAAGATTGCTATAATTGCGATTTTGAGAACGTAAAAACAGAGCTGGAAAAACAGAGCTTCTATTATTTCCATATCGCAATAAAGCCGGGGTATTATGAAGGGTTCACTCTTGATATAGAAAATAATTTCCCTGTTGCGCTTGACAGTTGGGAAGATAGACGGGACGCAGACAAGGAAATAACACGGATAAAGCAATTTTTAATTGATTGCGCCGGGTTCGGGTTGGTGAAATGTTCGCCGGGTTGGTGTACAGGCTATAGCGATTACAGCGGCACAATTGAAGCAATTAAACAGGCTATAAAGGAAATGCGGGACGAGGTAAAAACCGTTCCAACATGGACGCAATATAATAAGGGGGCTTAAAAATGACAGATTACAACGCTATCGCAAGAAATAACCTTGATGAAATTATGCGGGAATTGGCAGAATATACCCGTTTAGGGGAGGAAATAGCCGCAACGGTTGATAGCTTGAAAGACATATTGAAAAAGCACATGGAGGAAAACGGGCTTGACGTGTTGACAGGGACAGAACACAAAGCGACATACAAAGCCGTTTCAAGTAGCCGGGTAGATACGACAGCATTAAAAAAGGAATTGCCGGACATAGCCGCAAAATTTACCCGTACAACGTCAAGCAAGCGTTTTACATTCATTTGATAGGAGGTTTTAAAAATATGTTTACTGTGATTTGTATTATCCTTTTTCCCTTTGTCCTTTTGGGTGAAATTTTAAGACAAAGTAAATGAAACGCAAGTCCCCGGAGCTATTACCGGGGGCTTTATTTTATGCCCGTTTTCCCGCCCCTCCTGCCCCTTTACAGGGGCTTTTTATATGGGGGTATATCTGTTACCCCTATTCTATACGGGGGCTTATATGGCTATATAGGGGGATATATAAGGGGGTATATATTGGGGGTTGTGTTTGCCTTTGCTCTTTGCCCTTGTGCATTGGGTTCTTGTGTTTCCTCTTGTGTTGCTTGCCTTGCGTGTTGGGTTCTTGTCTTTATCCTTGTGTTGCGGGGGCTTGCTCCTCATGGCTTTGCATTGGGGCTTGCCTTTGCCGCTGTCAATTGGGTATATTCTATTGAATGTGTGCGGGTATGCTGTCAATATGGTTTTATATTGGCTTTTGGTTGCGCTGTCATTTTGCAACAATGCTATTGACAGCGGCGCAACGGGGGACGCAAGGCAAGCGGCAAAGCATACCCCCGGAGGGGGACAGGCAAAGCCGCCAACCGGGGGGAGGGAGTGGCTTGAGTTCCCCAAAATTTCAAAAAGAATAAAAAGGACAATATATTATCTTTATTGTGTTGACAATCATCTTCTTTTGTGCTATGCTTGTCCCATAAGAACAAGGAGGTGCGTTATGGTACTCAACAATGTGGAGCTTGATGTCAAAATCAAATGCGTGGAGACAGGCACTACCCAACAGGTGCTTGCGGAGCGTGTTGATACCACTGCTCAGTATGTAAATAGGATTATCAAGAAAAAGGAGAGTCTTGTAAATAAGACCTTTGTGGAAATAATGGAAGCTCTCGGATATGACATTGTTATGACCTACGTCAAGCGAGAGGAACAGTGAAGGTGGTGTGTACATGAGGGTCGGTTATGTACGAGTAAGCACCGTAGAGCAAAATCCGGCAAGACAGTTGGAAATCATGAAGTCCTTTGGTGTGGAGAAAATCTACAGTGACAAGACCAGCGGGAAGAACACCAATCGACCTCAGTTCAAGGAAATGCTCTCTTTCCTGCGGGAAGGTGACGTGTTGTACGTTGAGTCCTTCTCTCGTCTGTCCCGTAGCACCAAAGACCTGTTGGCTACTGTGGCTACGCTGACGGACAGAGGGGTAAATCTTATCTCGGACAAAGAGAAGGTCGATACCACCACTCCGCAGGGGCGGTTTATGCTGACGGTGTTTGCGGCGTTGTCGGAGCTGGAACGGGAGAATATCTTGGAACGGCAACGGGAAGGTATTGAGATTGCGAAATCCGAAGGGAAATACAAGGGGCGCAAGCCGATTGCGGTGACAGACAGGTTTCTCGGTGCGGCTCGAAGCTGGCAGGAGGGGTCTATCTCTCTGAAAAAGGCTGTCGAGCAGTCGGGAGTGTCGGAGTCTACTTTCTTTCGCAAGTGCAAACAGGAAGGAATAAGGAGGACGAAAGTATGAAGAAGTTGATTTCTGCCTTGTGCGTGGTTATGATGGTATTTACGCTGGTCGGATGCGGTCAGCAAGAGCAAGAGGAGGTGGTCGAATTGACGGACGCTGAGAAGTTTGCACAGGAAAATGGTATCTCGGTGGAGCTGGCGCAGGATATTGAAAATGCCCTGTCGCAGACAGATGCACCTCCCTCTCTGAATATACTCAACGAGTGGAAGCAGATTGACGATTACGCAGAGGGTCAGCGGTACACGGGCAATATCTATTCCAACGCACAGAACAGGTACTACTACATGGTGTTTTATGTGAAGGACGATAAGGTTGAGAGTATTCGAGACCAGCAAAACGGGCTTGAATTTCTCTATCAGCGGGCAGACTGATATATTGATGATTTCGGCGCATGATTGCGATTGGGACTTCGGTCTCGGCAGTCATGCGCCTTTTCTTTTAGGAGGTATTATGAAAAAGCTACTTGAGACGATTTGCAACAAACTTGAGACCAGCTCCTATCAGTTTCAATTGTACGAAGACCTGTACTACATGAGCAAGGAAGCTATGAAGACGGACGTTTCCCTTGGGGTGGGGTATTTGAAGCTCCTATCCGCTCGGTGTGAACAGACCATGCGGGACAGGTCTCTCTCGGAGAAGGACGTGCAGGAGCTTTTTTCCCTGCATAAGCGGGTGTGCCTTGCGGCGGCAAGGGAGGATTTTGACTCGTACCTTCTCTACGTGGAGTGGAACAGAGAACCTGAGAAGAAGTTTTACCCTCCCCGGCGTAAGGTGCTGAAACAGGTGGTGGACGCTTTGCAAGAGCTGGCAGACGATAAGCTGGACTTGCTTGCGGTCTCCCTCCCTCCCGGTTGTGGTAAGACCACTCTCGCTATCTTCTACCTGACTTGGCTGGCGGGGAGAATACCCAATGAACCCATGCTGACGGGTAGCCACTCCAACGCTTTTATCCGGGGTGTCTACGATGAATGTCTCAGAATCCTCGACAAAGACGGTGACTACCTGTGGAGGGACGTTTTTCCGGGGGTTGGGGTCACAAGCACCAACGCTAAAGACTGCCGTATTGACCTCGACAAGCGGCAGAGGTTTGAGACCTTGGAGTTTACCTCCATCGGCACAGGTAATGCGGGTCTGTATCGAGCGGCTACCCTCCTCTACTGTGACGATTTGGTGTCGGGTATTGAGGTGGCACTGTCAAAGGAACGATTGGACAAGCTGTGGGAGACCTACACCACTGACCTTCGTCAGCGTAAAATCGGAGACCACTGCAAGGAGCTTCATATCGCTACCCGTTGGTCTGTGCATGACGTGATTGGTCGGTTGGAGCGGGAGTATGCGGACAGCGACAGGGCGAAGTTCATCGTTGTCCCGGCTCTCGATGAAAATGACGAGTCCAATTTTGATTACGCCTATGGGGTTGGGTTCACTACCAAGTTCTACCATGAGCAACGGAACATCATGGACGATGTGAGCTGGAAGGCATTGTACATGAACGAACCCATTGAGCGTGAGGGTCTTGTCTATACTCCTGACGAGCTTCGCCGCTACTTTGAGCTTCCGGGAGAAGAACCTGACGCTATCATCGGTGTGTGCGACACCAAGGATAAAGGAGCGGACTACGCTTTCCTCCCAGTGGCGTATGTGTACGGGCAGGACTACTATATTGACGATTGTGTCTGTGACAACGGTCTGCCAAACATCGTGGACGCTCGTCTGACGGAAATCCTTGTCCGGCATAAGGTGAAGTCCTGTCGCTTCGAGTCCAACTCGGCAGGAAGACGGGTTGCGGAGAAGATACAGGAGGAAGTGAAGAAGAAAAACGGCATCACCCACATTACAACGAAGTTCACCACTGCAAACAAGGAGACTAAAATCATCGTGAACTCGGCGTGGGTCAAGGAGCATTGTCTGTTCCGGGACGCTTCCCTCTATCAGAAAAAATCTGACTACGGGAAGATGATGGATATGCTCTGCTCCTACACGGTTGCGGGAAAAAACAAGCATGACGATGTTCCTGACGGCATGGCTATGTTGGCTGAATACGCACAGTCGTTGAGCGGTCAGCGTGTGGAAGTGTTCAAAAGACCTTGGTAATTCACATTATCCACAGAATTTTCCACATTTAATTCGTGAAAGAAGAACAAGCACTTGATTTTTGCGAATTGCTATGCTATAATGATATAGGTAAAAGTGTATAGTCAAACAAGTGGCGCATGATTGCGATTTGGGATTTCTCTCAAACGGTCATGCGCCATTTTTATTTCAGAAGAAAGGAGGGGCAATCATGGGAAACGTCATTGACTCATCGAAATCCATGTCTCAGACACGGCAGATGAACGGCAGACGGGTTATCAAGACCAGCGTGAAGGAAATCACCCGTGAAAACGTGGTCGATGTTCTTCAAAAGGCTCTCGGCACACATGAGCTGAACCGCAGTGAGATTGATTACCTGTGGAATTACTACCGTGGCAAGCAACCGATTCTCTACCGCACCAAGGACGTGCGTCCCGAAATCTGCAACAAAATTGTGGAGAACCGGGCAAACGAGATTGTCTCCTTCAAGGTCGGCTATCTCTGCGGCGAACCGATACAGTATGTCGGCAGGAACGCAGATGAACATACCACTCAGGCTATCACGGCTCTCAATGAGCTGATGTTTGCAGAAGACAAGGCAACGAAAGACCAAGAGATTGTGGAGTGGCAGATGATTTGCGGCACTGGCTACCGCTTGGTTCTGCCTGATGAAGCCGGAGAGGAAGACGAGTCTCCCTTTGAAATCTACACCCTTGACCCCCGTGATACCTTCGTGGTCTATTCCAGCGAAATCGGCAACAAGCCGCTGATGGGCGTGAAGTATTACAAAGACGATGATGAAGTCCTGCGCTTCTCGGTCTACACGCAGAACAGGTACTACCTCATCGAGGGTGACATTCTCAAAGAGGAAAAGGCTCACGCTCTCGACATGATTCCGATTTTTGAGTACCCGGCGAACAACGCTCGGCTTGGCTCTTTTGAGATTGTTCTTCCTCTGCTCGATACCATCAACAACATCGAGTCCAACCGTATGGACGGTATGGAGCAGACCATACAGGCGTTCATTAAGTTTGTGAACTGCGACATTACCTCTGAGGACTTCAAGGAACTCAAAGAGCTTGGGGCAATCAAGGTGAAGTCCGTAGACGGCGCAAACGCTGACGTGGACGTTGTTACCAATGACCTTAACCAAGACCAGTCTCAGACCCTTAAAGAAGACTGTTACTCGGCTATCCTCACTATCTGCGGCATACCGAACCGAAACGGCGGTACTTCCACCTCCGATACGGGTGCGGCGGTACTTCTCCGTGATGGCTGGTCTCTTGCGGAAGCGAGGGCAAAGGACAGTGAACATATGTTCAAAAAGGCTGAGAAGAAAATGCTCAAGCTGGTGCTTCGTATCTGCCGTGACCTGACTGACATTGACCTTCGCTTGAAGGACATCGACATGAAGTTCACCCGCAGGAACTACGAAGCCATTCAGAGCAAGGCTCAAGTGCTGATTTCCATGCTACAGCAACCGAAGATACACCCGATGCTGGCGTTCTCGCACTGCGGTCTGTTTACTGACCCGGAGAGTGCGTATGCGGTCAGCATGAAGCACTATGAGGAGGAACAGGAAAAGCTGTTACAGCAACAGCAGGCTCAGAACCCGTCCGAAGACCCGGACGATGATGAGACCAAAGAATGATTTGAACGGTTCGCCGTTTGAATATTGACAGAGAAGTCGTTAATCGCAAAAAGGTAGAGAAACCTTAAATCGCAAGCATGGTCACAGAAGACCCTAAAAGACAAGGAGGAATTTTTATGGCGAAGATTGACGTGACACAGATTGAGGGTTATGCGGAAATGTCCGCAGAGGACAAGCTGAAAGCTCTCGAAGCTCTTGACCTTCCTGACCCGGACTATTCCGGCTACGTGAAGAAAGAGAGCTTTGACAAGACTGCTTCTGAGATGGCGGCTCTCAAGAAACAGCTCAAAGAGAAAATGACCGATGATGAAGCGGCAAAGCAGAAGGAACAAGAGGAACGTGAGGAGTTGCAGAACAAGTATGAAAAGCTCCTGCGTGAATCTGAAATCGCCAAGAACAAGGCGAAGCTGGTTGCTCTCGGTTATGAGGAGAAGCTGGTTGACGAGACAGCAGAAGCTATGGCAGACGGAAATTTGGAGAAAGTGTTCGTCAATCAGAAGAAGCACCTTGACTCCTTCGAGAAGAAGGTACGTGCGGAAGCCTTGAAAGACACTCCCAAACCTACTCCCGATGGAGATTCCAAAACAATGACACTTGAAAAATTCCGAAAGATGTCCCATGCGGAACGTGCCACTTTCTATGCGGAACACCCGGAGGAATACAAAGAATTATACGGAGGTAAAGAATAATGGCTTTCACTCACACTATTTACGATAATTTCTTCCTCTCCAACGAGGTGGAAGACCAGTTTAACTCCCATCTGAATCTACAGCAGTTCTGCACTGTTGACAATTCTCTTGTGGGCGAAGCTGGTATGAAGCGCAAAATCAACGTCTACACGGCTACCGATGGTACTGAAAAGCTGGCTATGGGTGCTGGTAACACCAAGTCCATTGAGGTCTCCTATGCGGAGAAGGAGTACGAAATCCTCCTCGCTCAGAACCGCTTCGAGTACTACGATGAGCAGGCTATGATTGACCCCATGCTCGTTCCCGTTGGTGTGCGTCACATGGCTACGGATATGTTCAACACCGTCAATGCGGACATTTTCGCAGAGTACAACAAGGCTACTCTTGAGCTTGCCGCTACTGATTACGGTTTTGGCACTTTTGCTGACGCTGTTGCGAAGCTGAACCTTGAGGAAATCGAGGGCGTGAACATCTTCGGTTTCGTCAATGCGGCTGACATGGCAGAGGTGCGTAAGGCTTTGAAGGAAGACCTCAAGTACGTTGAGTCCTTCTCCCGTAACGGCTACGTTGGCACTGTGGCTGGCGTGAACCTGTACACCAAGAAGGACGCTGTTTCCGGCACTATCATCATTGCCACCAAGGAAGCCGTGACCCTGTTCAACAAGCTCGGCACTGAGATTGAGCAGATTGCCAAGAACGCTCGTTCTGAGACTGCGGCGAACACCCGTCTCAACACCATCTTCTCCCGTAAGTATTACCTTGCGGCTCTGACGGACGCTACCAAGGCAGTGAAGATTACCGTTACACCGTCCGTGTAATCGGTGAGGACAGGAGGACAGAACTATGTACAAAGTCGTAAACGATTTTCGTGACGCAAAGAACGATAACCACCTGTACAAGGTGGGTGACGATTACCCCGTAGCTGGCTATAAGCCTACCAAGGCTCGTATCGAGGAGCTGGCGAAGGGTAAGAACAGGCTCGGCAAGGTGTTCATCGAGGAGGTTCTTGAGGACACCGATAAGGGTAAGGGGCAGACCCCCGTACCTGAGAACGACAAGAACGAGTCTGAGGAGTAACGAGGAAGGAGGACGGATAACATGACTGACGCTGAAAAGCTGGCGGCTCTCAAGGCTATGGTCGGCGGTTCTGACACTGAAGAAGTGTTATCCGCTTACCTGACTCTCGCCGGAAGAAAGATTATCGCCAAAGCCTATCCATACAAGCCTGACGAGACAGTTGTCCCGGCTCAATATGACTATCTGCAAGTTGAGATAGCCGCTTATATGCTGAACAAGCGTGGTGCAGAAGGGCAGACCTCTCACACCGAAAACGGTATCACGAGACAGTATGAAAACGCTGACGTACCCGCTTCCATGCTGAAAGCGATTACTCCGTACTGCGGGGTGATTTCATGAGGTGCATGAACAGGAACAAGGTCAAGTTTTATTACGCCTTGTACGAAAGCCGTGAACCCATCATGAACCAGTATGGGAAACCTTCGGGTCAGCACAAGGTTATCTACGGCAATCCGATTGAGGAATACGCCAATATCTCTGCCGCCAAGGGGGAAACCCAAACACGGCAGTTCGGGGAAAACGAGTCCTACGACAAGGTGATTGTCATGGACTTGGGTACTCTGTCCATTGATGAATACTCTATCCTTTGGGTCGATACAGAACCACAGCTCAATGAGGACGGTTCGCTGGCGGTCAATGACAAGGGTGAGGTTATCACTCCTCATGACTACGTGGTGAAGAAGGTCGCAAAGAGCTTGAACAATGTGTCGATTGCGATAAGCAAGGTGACAGTCAGTGGGTAAGAAAGTTATCACATTCGGGTTGTCCGCAAGAGAAATCAACAGGGCTATCAAAGAGCTTGAGCAGTACAAGCAGGAAATCATTCGGAAGACTGACCTCCTTCGGGAAAAGGTTGCCGACAGGCTTGCGGAGCTGGTGAAAAGCGGATTTGCCGGGGCAGTCGTGGACGATTTGCTCAGAGGTGGACAACGCACCGCACAGGTCGATGTCACCATCGAAGACCGTGAAAACGTGACTCTTGTGATTGCAAGCGGCGAGGACGCAATTTGGGCTGAGTTTGGTGCTGGCGTTCATCACAACGGTTCTCCCGGCAGTTCCCCGCACCCAAAGGGTTCGGAGCTTGGTTTCACCATCGGGAGCTACGGAAAAGGCATGGGTAAGAAGGACATTTGGGGGTTCTACGAGGACGGTGAGCTGCGCCTGACCCATGGCGCACCCGCTACTATGCCGATGTACAACGCTCTGAAAACAGTGTGTGACGAGATTTCCGAAATCGCAAGGGAGGTGTTTCGATGATTGACATGGAAGACGAGATTTTTGGCGAAGTATCGGAGAGGGTTTATGAACAATTCTCTGAGAAATACCCTGACCTGTTCGTCACGGGTGAATACGTCAAGTCTCCCCCTTCTTTTCCTTGCGTGTCGCTCGTTGAGGTAGATAATGCGGTTTTCCGCAATTCGCAGACTACGGAGGGTCACGAAAACCATGTGGCTGTCATGTACGAGCTGAATGTCTACACGAACAAGTCAGTCGGTAAAAAGGCTGAGTGCAAAGAGCTTGTGGCTTTCGTGGACGCACTGCTCATGGAGCTTAATTTCACGAGAACCATGCTTGAACCTGTTCCGAACCAAGACGATGCCACCATCTACCGTATGCTTGGTAGATACCGGGCAGTCATATCCAAAGACAAGACCATATTTAGGAGGTAAAGAGTTATGGCTATTTCCACTTATAAAATTTTCCTGATGATGAAGGGCGAAGAAGCCGCTTACGAGAAGCTCATCGACATCAAGGACTTCCCTGACCTCGGCGGCTCTCCCGAAATGCTTGAGACCACCACCCTGTCTGACAAAATGCAGACCTATATTCCGGGTATCCAGTCCCTTGACGCTCTTGAGTTCACTGCGAACTACACCAAAACAGACTTCACCAAGCTCAAGGCACTTGAGGGTCAGGAGAAGGAGTTCGCCGTTTGGTTTGGCGGTGACGAGACTGGCGGTACGCTCACGCCTACTGGTGCTGACGGTAAGTTCACTTTCAGCGGTCAGCTTTCCGCATTTCCCGTTGGCGGCGGCGTGAACGAGGTCGTTGATATGACCGTCACTATCGCTCCGTCTACGCCTATCGAACTGGCCACAGACTAAGAAATAATTTAGGAGGACAGCAAAAATGGCAAAGCAGTTAAATTTCACTTTTGAGGACAAGGAGTACACCCTTGAGTTTACTCGCAGAACCGTCTCCGAAATGGAGAAAAAGGGCTTCGTTGCGTCTGAGATTACCGACAAGCCCATGACCACTCTCCCGGCGTTGTTTGCCGGAGCGTTCCTTGCTCATCACCGTTTCGTGAAGCAGGAGACGATTGACAAAATCTTTTCTAAACTTACCAAAAAGGAAGATTTAATCGGTAAGTTGGCAGAAATGTATAACGAACCGATTATGGCTCTCGTTGAAGAACCTGACGAAGACGAGGGAAACGTAAACTGGACAGCGACTTGGTAAGTAACTCGCTGTCCTCCTCTGAGGGGGGTGGTGGTGCTTCTGCCACTGCTCCCCTCAAATCTTACACAGAGAAATTCATTGAGCTGTTCCCGTACTACCTCTCCATCGGCATGACGGAGGAGCAGTATTGGGACAAGGATAACCAGCTCGTGATTTCGTTCCGTAAAGCCGATGAAATCCGTCTTACCCGGAAAAATCAGGAATTGTGGCTACAGGGTGCATATTTCTACGAAGCTCTGTGTCGGGTGTCTCCTCTCCTTCATGCCTTTGCGAAAAAGGGAACGAAAGCAAGCCCGTATCTCTCCGAACCGTTTGCGCTTAACGAGAAACAAGCCGAACTGATTGAGGAGGAAAAGTCTAAGAAGGTCTTTGATAAGGGCAAGAAAATGATGGAGGGCTTTATGGTACAGCACAATAAAAAATTCGGAAGGAAGTGAGAACAATGTCTACGACAATTGAATCGTTGCAGATGGAGGTACAGTCTAATGCTACCTCTGCTGTTAGTGGCATAGACGCACTTGCTTCCTCGCTTGGTAAGTTGAAAAACGCTACAAAGGGCGGGGTTGGGTTGACCGCTGTTGCAAAACAGCTCACTACGCTCAATTCTGCCCTGAGTGGAATTAGTGGGGCAAATGCGGACAACTTGAACAAACTCGCACAGGGATTGCAGACGCTCTCCTCCTGCGGAAATCTCAAGCTCTCGTCCTCTGTCTCCACACAGATAACGAACATTGGCAGTGCGGTTCGGTCTCTCGGCGGCACTGACTTCTCTGCCCTCACGAACCTTGCCAATGCTCTTACCCCGCTTTCCAACATTGGGAAAGCAAATCTAAACAGCTTTATCTCTCAGTTGCAAAGGCTACCGCAAGCGGTACAGGCTCTTAATTCTGTGAATATGGGTTCGCTTGCTTCGCAGATAAATCAGCTTGTTTCGGCTTTATCTCCGCTTTCGCAGATGGGAAGGAACAACCTGACTTCCTTTGTAACGCAGTTGCAGAAGCTCCCACAGGTCATGACCGCTCTGCGGTCTGTGAACATGGGTCAGCTTGCTTCGCAGATTCAGCAGTTGGCAAACGCACTCTCCCCGCTGGCTACGCAAATGCAATCCATAGCAAACGGCTTCTCTGCGTTCCCTGCACGTATTCAGCGGCTTATTCAGAGCAACAGCAAGCTCAGTGCTTCCAACAGCGGTCTCGGAAAAAGCTACGCCAACCTTGCGGCACAGATAGGTATTGCCTATGTTGCGCTGACGAGGATTGCCCGTGTGGTCGCTTCGTGGATTACGAAATCCAATCAGTACGTAGAGGACTTGAACCTCTTTACCGTTGCCCTCGGCGAGTATGCGGGAGAAGCGCAGAAATACGCTGAGACCGTTGCGGAAATCATGGGTATCGACCCGGCAGAATGGCTGAGAAATCAAGGCGTGTTCATGACGCTGGCAACAGGTTTTGGCGTGGTAAACGACAGAGCTTACATCATGAGTAAGAACCTGACTCAGCTCGGCTATGACCTGTCCTCGTTCTTCAATATCAGCTATGAGGACGCTTTTCAGAAGTTGCAGTCGGGTATTGCCGGAGAGCTTGAACCGCTCCGTAGGCTCGGCTATGACTTGTCTGTGGCAAGACTACAGCAGGAAGCATTGAACCTCGGTATTGAAAAGAGCGTAAGTGCCATGACTCAGGCTGAAAAGGCTGAGTTGCGCTACTACGCCATTATGACTCAGGTCACTACGGCGCAGGGCGATATGGCTCGTACTTTGGAAGCTCCTGCGAACCAGCTTCGAGTGCTACAGGCACAGGTGACACAGTGCGCTCGTGCGCTCGGTAACATCTTTATCCCGGCTCTCAATGCGGTACTGCCGTATGCAATCGCATTGGCAAAGGTCATTCGCATGGTAGCCAACATCTTAGCAAGCCTGTTTGGTTTCTCTCTCCCTGAGATTGACTACAGCGGCTTGTCGGGTGCGGCAGGCGGTGCGGCTGACGTTGCCGACAATCTTGGTGACGCAACGGACAAGGCAAAGGAACTGAAAAACGCTCTGCTCGGCATTGACGAGCTGAATGTAATCAGTCCTCCCGAAAGCTCTGGCGGCGGTGCTGGCGGCGTTGGTGGAGGTGGCGGCGGTCTCGGCTTTGAACTGCCCGAATATGACTTCCTCGGTGACGCTGTAAACCAGCGCATAGACGAAATCGTGCAGAAGATGAAAGAATGGCTCGGCATTACGAGAGAAATTGACTCTTGGGCTGACCTGTTCGACACTCGTTTGGGTAAAATCCTGCTTACGGTCGCTGGTATCGGTGCGGGGTTTGCCGCATGGAAAATCGCAAAAGGCATTACAGAATTTCTCAACACTCTCAGCAACATGAAGGGCTTCACTGCTCCTACGGGTTTGGTGGGTTTCCTCATGCTGGTGGCAGACCTCAAGAAGTTCACAGAGTATCTGCAAGATATTTTGGAGAACGGTGCGTCTGTTCAGAATGTGGCTGGACTTACCGCAGAAGGTCTTGGGGCAATTGGTGACGCTTTCATAATCCTCGGCAAAGTGGAGCTTGGTGCGTCCCTCAAAATCATACAGGGTATTGGTGAGATTGTCAGTGCGTGTGCGGATATTGCCAACAACGGTGTCAATTGGGAAAACGTAAGTACGGCAATCCGTGGTGTCAGCAACATCGGCATTGGTATCGGTCTGCTTACCGCCAAAACGGGTGGGCTGAAACTTGCCGGGTGGAGTCTTGTCGCACAGGGTATAAGCGGCGTTATCGGAGAAATCGGAAACATCATGACCGCTATTCGCACTGGTGATTGGAGCGGCGTTGACAAGGTGACACTGATTATCAGCGCACTTGAAATCATCGGAGGTCTTGCGCTTGCCCTCGACTGGTTCTCCAAGCTCAAGGGCGTAACCACCGTTGGACAGGCGGCACAGTCTGTATCTACCGTGGCTGACGCAACACAGGCGTTGGACACCACCGTCAGCACAAAGCTGTCTCCGAACCTCACCTCCCTTGCGAAGAACCTCGGATTGGGGATTGTCATTATCGCAGAGGTGGCGGTTGCCGCTGGTCTTATCGTAGCCGCCATTTGGGGGCTTGGTGAGCTGTTGGCACAGGTAGCAGGAGCATGGCAACCTGTCATTGACAACGGCGGTACAGTTGCGGCGGCTATGGGTATCGGTGCTGGTATCTTGGCGGCAGTTGGTGTCGTAACCGCTCTGCTCGGCTCTGTGGGTACTTCCCTCATCGTGAACATAGCTCTCGGCACAGCTATCCTCTTGGAGCTTGGTGTCGCTACAGGGCTGTTCATCGTTGAGATTTGGGCTATCGGCAAGGGCTTGGACGAAGTTGGCAAAGCATGGCAACCTGTCCTCGACAACGGGGAAACGATTGCGGCTGGTATCGGTCTTGGCACTGCCTTGCTCATCGGTATCGGCGTTGTGACGGCGGCTCTCGGTGTGGCTACGGTCGCTTCTGCGGGTCTGTTGCCGCTGGCAATCGGTCTCGGTACGGCTCTGCTTGTGGAGCTGACTGCGGCGTTGATACTGTTCATCGAAAGCCTTGTGGCAGTGTCCAATGAACTCAGCAACAACCTGTCTCCTGCACTGGAAGACCTAAACGTCAAGCTCCCTGACCTGACTACCAATATGTCCAACTTCGTAGACTTCATGTGTGCGTTTGCCGGAGAAGTCGTGAGGTATTCGGGTGCAAGCACGATTGCCGGGTTGTCCGCTACCATCGACACCATCATCGGTTGGTTCACGCAAGACCCGATTGAGAAGATGTCCAATGATGTGGACAATGTGGCGAACCAAGCGTCTGACCTCAACGACAAGCTGAACATAGCAATCCCTGAGTTGGAGACCGCTATAGACCTCCTCAACAAGTATGTTGACTTCATTGACGAACTCGGCACAATTGCGGGGTCTGGCGGTACGGTAAACCTCTCCGAAGGGCTGAAAGTAAACCTCAGAACTGTCGGTGAGAACATCGTCACGGGCTTCAATGATGGTATAAGGAACAAGTATTCCACCATTCAGTCCACCATCACCACATGGGGTACGGACGTGCAGAAGTGGTTTACCAACTCCTCCTACGGCGGTATCAACCGGGAGAAGTGGTCTGAGTTTGCCAACAACATCATCAACGGCTTCAAAGACCGTGTTTCTTCGTCTTCGAGCAATTCCAAGAGCAGTATTACCTCGTGGGCTTCCAATATCAAGATGTGGTTCACGAACAACAGCTATGGCGGCATTAACAGGGAGACGTTCCAAAACTACGGCAAAGACATCATCAACGGCTTCAACACTGGTATCACGAACAATTACAGTACGGCGAAAAGCGGTATAACCTCCTTCGCCAATACTGTGAAAAAAGCGTTTACGGAGATTGTCTCCTACGACACGTTCAAGGATATTGCCAAGGACGTGATTGACGGGTTCAACAAGGGTATCAATGACTTCTACTACACAACCGCAAGTTATATGCGGAAGTGGGCTAATGCGGCGAAACAGGCGTATAAGGCTGAGTTGGACTCTAACTCCCCGTCTAAGGTGTTCATGCGTATCGGTGAAGATACCGTCCTTGGTTATAACCTCGGCATTATGAACCTTGGCGAGACCACAAGGGGTGTCGTAACCAGTTGGGCGGACTCGTTCACGAGCGTCAGCCCTGTCATGAGCTTTGCGGTGGACACCTCCGCACTGCGCTACTACAGCAGTGATTCCTTCGCAAAATCCGTATCGGCAAGCGTTACAAGCACCAGCTCTGTGGCTGTTAGCGGGTTCAAGGAGGGCATGGAGGAGTTCTACCATGAGTACATCGAACCTACGATGGCTCAGATGGCAGAGGATATGCGCCGTCAGGCAGACAAGAATGAGCAGACCATTGTCCAGATTGGCAACCGAACTGTTTCGGACGCTGTGACCACTCAGCGGAAAGCCAACGGATATGTGTTTGTGAAATAAGGAGGGAAGGTAATGTCTTATTTGGCAATCAACGGTTATGAATTACCTCCTCCGAAACGAGGAGTACACCCTATCGTAACAACGGTAGTGGACGCTGGCAGAAATGCCAACGGTGCGGTCGTGGGACAGCGTGTGGGTCGAGACCAGTACAAGATTGACGGTCTTGAATGGCCTTGGCTCACCGCTGAACAGTGGAGTCGCATACTCAACGCTCTCAGCGGGTTCTTCGTGTATGTGACTTTCGTTGACCCTGTGACCAATTCCCGGAAAACCATTAAGATGTACCCCGGCGATAGAACTGCCGAACCTTATTGGGTGGACGGGAACGACAAACCTACGCATTACAGAAATTGCAAGGTGAATTTAATTGACTGCGGTGAGTAAAGGAGGGGTTTTATGCAGAAGGTTTCCAAAGCGTATCAGGACAGCATGAAATCCTCTCTCCGGGAGAGAGCATACATCATGCTCTCTTTCGGACTCATCAATCAGGAAGCACAGGCGAAAGCCAAAATTGGTGAGGGAGATTTTGCCTACTACTCCAATTCGGAGAACATTTTCGGGGAGAAAACGGACGATACCATTTACGCCACCCTTGAGGAAAACTTCACCAAGGTTGACGGGACGATGTTTTTCCTTCCCCGGCAGAATCTCTCCAACGCCTATCTTGATACGGGTATTATCAGCAGACAGCTTCTCACAGAAGCGTTGTTTGAACTAACCATCAACCTCAACATGGTCGCTACTGACTTCAAGGGCATTACCATCAATTTCGGTGAGAACTACCCTGTGGACTTCGACATGGTGAGCAGTAGCGGACAGGTGATTGAGTTCCGCAACAATACAGAGTCCCTGTTCAGTACGGAAGAAGTGTTGGAGAACACCACTCAGGTAAAGCTGGTCTTTTACACGATGAAAAACCCACAGAGCCGATTGCGTATTTACTCTATCCGCTTCGGCTACGGGCTTGTGTACTACAACAAGGACGTAATGAGTTCTTCGCTGGAAAGCTATGTTTCCCCCATCGGGGCAGACGTGCCGCAGATTGATTTCACGGTACAGCTTAAAAACTACGACCACTACTTCAACGTAGATAACCCGAAGTCTGCCATCAACTTCCTCGAAACGGGGCAGGAAATGGAGATTTATTACGGATATCAGCTTCCAAATGGCGGGGACATCGAGTGGATTCGTGGCAACCGTCTTCTCTGCTCTGAGTGGGAGTCGGATGATTACACCGCTACCATTCGTTGCCAAGACATCTTCCGCAACATGGACTCGGAGTTCTACCGGGGAATGTACAACAGTGCGGGAGTGAGCTACTACGATTTGGCGGTCAGCGTCCTTGCAGACGCAGGGTTGGAGGATTACTACCTTGACCCGCAACTCAAGAACCTTTACTCCAAAAACCCCCTCCCAAGAGTAACCCACAAGGAAGCGTTACAGATTATCGCCAATGCCTGTCGGTGTACCCTCTCGCAGACACGGTATGGGACAATCCAAATCAAGTCCTCTTTCGTACCCGAAGCGGCGGCAAGCGCAGATACGGAAGCGGAGTATTCCAACATCGAGGGCATTATGGACGATACGGTGAAGGACGAGTACGCTACGCTGGCTACGAACTACACCACCGCTGGCGGTACTATGTTCTTCCTCCCTCGCAACATCAGCGGGAATGTCCTCAACACAGGCTTTGTGTCTGCTGAGATTTCCGGGGAGGACGGGACGTTTGAGAGCAATCCTGTTGTCACCATCACTCAGGAAGTTGCCTGTATGTGCTACGGTGTGAGACTGGTATTCGGTCAGGCTGTCCCTGCGGCGTTCACCATTCGCACCTACAACAACGGGACACTGGTCACAGAGTATGAGGTGGGAGCGGACGAAATCAGCAGGATTACGGTCTTGCACGAACCGTTCTATGACTTCGATGTCATGAGAATCGAGTTTACGAAGACCGCAGAACCCTACAACCGCATTGTGTTGAACAATTTCAGTTTCGGTGATATTACGGACTTCACCATGACCCGCAACGACATGACCTCCTCCCCGAAAGCTATCAAGCAGGAGCTTATCAAAGAAGTTGTCGTGCCTTGCTACAGCTATCAGAGCGGCGTGGAGGAAGAAAGCCTTGTCAGCGAGGAAGTGACTGTAGCGGCTGGCGATATAGAGACGTTCTTCATCGGAGAACCCTCCTACGATTTCAGAGCTACTTTGCAGGACGTGAGCGGCGGGGTGACTATCCTTGAATGGGGCAATTACTTCGTCACCGTCCAATTCAGCGTGACAGGCACATACAGGCTTGAGGTATTCGGCTATCGTTACAAAATCGTGGAGCGGTACGCCACCAAGACCCTCAACAACAGGGGCAAGACAATCAAGTGGGAAAACCCGCTCATGTCGGATATTAAAATGGCTACTGACCTTGCGGACTGGCTCGGTGACTACTACAAATCCGGCATTGAGTACGAGTACGACACGAGAGGAAACCCCGAACTCGATGTGAACGACATCATCTATCAGGAAAACGAGTTCCATGAGGGCATGAAGGTGAAGGTTTACAGGCAGACCCTAAACTTCAATCAAAGTTTTTCGGGCAAGGTAACGGCTCGAAGGATAGGAGGTTAAGTATGGCGTGGGAAACACCTAAAACCGATTGGTACGGGGCAACGGACGCTGACGGGAATTATACCGGGGACAGATTTAATGCGGCTGACTTCAACCGTATCAAGAATAACCTCGATTACCTTAGAGAGCTGGCAATCAAGCTCTATGAAGAATTTTCGCTGGTCTCCCTCGGTGAAGACCGTACCCCCGTAGATTACTTCTACGCTGACGAAATCAATCAGCTTGAGGAAAATCTGAACACGGTGAACGACAACACCCTGCAAAGGTCGTATGGCACTGCGCCTACGTATGTAGATAACGGCAACGTCATGGATTACGTAGAGCTTAACAGGCTCGAAGGTGCAATCCTCGACCTTTATGACAGGCTCACCAACGAGTCAGAAGGGAGAAGAATGTTCACTTGGAATTTTGGTATGAAAGGAGGAGACCTGTAAATGGCATGGGAACTGCTACCTGTCAATTATACGGACGCTGTTTGGAGCGGACTCAAGCGGTATAACACCGTCAACAATGACGATGGCACTGTGTCCTTCCAAGATGTGACCGTATACAGTGGCAAAGAAACGTCCTTTTTCGGTGCGAAGGACGCAAACCGCATGAACGAAGCACTGAACACGCTCATGAGCATGGTGGAGAGCGGAACTGACCTGTACACGGCGTTCCAAAACTACTTCAACACCCAAAAGGGGCTGTTTGAGGACACCGCCAACGCTACTCAGGCTGGTTTCAACGAGTATGTGGAGGGGCTGAAAGCTGAAGGTGACGCTACCATCGAGACCATCAAGACAGACTACCGCAACGAAATCACCGCCTTTGAGAACAATCAGGAAGCCTTGTTCAACACTTGGTTTGAGTTCATCAAGGGTCAGCTTGGGGAGGACGTTGCAGGAAATCTGCAAAATCAGATTGATGTCCTCGACACAAAGACAGACGGGTTTGAAGCCCGTGAAACCGTGTTCTCTCAGGACGGGAACACGATTACCGAAACCTACGGCACGAAGCGTGTTGAGACAGAATTTGTCTCTGAGAGACAAATCGTACAGAAGCTCTATGAGGGCGAAGTGCTTGCCCTCACCAAGACCGTCACATTCAGTGCTGACGGATTAAGTATCAGCGAGGAGGTTAAGTAATGAGTTGGGCAGAAGCAAAATGGGTGGTGGATAATATCCTGCAAAAAGTGGGACAAGCCCCCAACAACATGAGAGCGTTTTCGGTTTCTTCGGTCTCTAAGACCAGTCTTGGCGTGAGATTCCTTGAACCCGAAGACAGCTACGACAGCGCAGGAAATCTGATTTGCTCCGTTGGGGGCGTTATGATTCGCATGAGCGAAACGGATTATCCCGCAAACACCAGTGACGGTACACTGGTAATCGACAACAAAGACCTTGGGAAGTGCGCTACGGACGCTTTCGAGGTGAGCGGTCTTGTAGAGGGGAAAACCTATTACTTCTCCGCTTTCCCGTATTCCTCTCAGGGCGTGTATAACCTGTCGAGTGACGAGAGCAACCGGGCAACGGGTTCTCCGGCTGACGGAGAGAAGGTCACGGTCAACGTCAGTATTGACGATACCACAGGGTTCAGCAGTGTCACCATCACCTGTGTGGACGAGACCAATCCCACAGAGACCAAGACGGCTACCATCACCGCTACGCAGAGAACCGCAAGTTTCACCGTTCCCATCGGTGACACCTACCACATTGAGTACGGTGCGGCTGACGGGTACTCCAAACCGGACAACACCGCTTCCAAGGTGTCTGTTGCGGGAGAGACCACTACCTACGAAGCTACCTACTACTATTTCACCGCCACCATCAACGTCACCTATCCGTCTGGCGCAACGCTGACCTGTTCCTACGGCTCTACGGTCTACACCGCTACCACTACCACAGGCAGTTACCAGTTCAAGGTGCATGAGGTCGGCACATGGGTTATCAAGGCGGTGCAAGGCTCTGAGGAAGTCTCCACCTCTGTCTCCATCACCACTGACGGGCAGAGCGAGAGCGTTGAACTGTCCTTCGTTAAAATCTATGGTATCAGCCGCAACGTGACTTCTTCCTCCCCTGCGTGGGCGAGAACGGACGATGCTGTAGGTCTCACCGCAACCGCTTCTGTCGGCACGACTGCCGGGTCGAGCGACTTCGACAACTGCGCCCCTTGGAGCGGCATGACGAGAGAAACCCTCTCCACTGGTGACGTAATGGTGAAAATTCCCAAGTTTTGGTATCGCCGTTACAAAGAGGGGGACATCGAGTACATCAAAATCGCAGACAAAGCCACCACAGGCTTTACCCTGCACCCGCTGTTTAACCATGCAGGAGTCGAGTCTGACTGCGCTTACGTTGGCGCATACAAGACTTCCAGCAATAACAAGTCGGTCAGCGGTGCGTCCCCGCAGGTGTCTCAGACGAGGGCTACCTTCCATAGCAACGCCAAGGCGAAGGGAACGGGTTGGAGCTTGATTGATATTGCGGCGGTGTCTGCAATCCAAATGCTCTGCATGGTGGAGTTTGCGACAACCAACGCACAGGCGGCAATCGGCAGGGGCTACTGCGACAGCAACAGTGCGGCTCTCTCCACTGGCTCTTGCAACAATGTTGCCAACCTGACGGGCAGACCCGCTGGCACAGACGGCAAGACAGGCGTTGTCTACAGAGGTATCGAGGACTTTTGGGGCAACGTGTGGGAGTGGGTTGACGGCGTGAACTGGAACGGCGGCACGTACTACGTCTGCAACAATCCTGCCAATTATGCCGATGATACCGCCACCAACTACACTGCGCTCTCTTATAAGGGTAACACAGGCTGGTCTTCGTCCTACATCACCACAGAGGGTCTTGACACTGGCAACAATTCTCACGTCATGCTCCCGTCTGCGGCTGGTAGCGGCAGTGAGTCCACCTACTACTGTGACGCTTGTTGGAGTAGCACAGGTTGGAGAGTGTTCCAGCACGGCGGCGGTTGGAATTATGGCTCGCATTGCGGTCTCTTTACGGCTGTTTTGAACTACTCTTCGTCCTCTTCCAGCGCGAACTTTGGCTCTCGCCTGCTTTATATCCCCTCCTAAGGGGGTGTGGGGGATTTTCTCCCCCACAATGCTGGTCGAGAAATAACTGAGAAGAACTTGCAAGTTTAAGGCGAACAGTGAAGCGAGTGTTCCAACACGGCGGCAATTGGAATAATGGCTCGAATTGCGGTCTCTTTACGGCTAATTTGAACAACACTTCGTCCAATTCCAACACGAACATTGGCTCTCGCCTACTTTTGTTAAGCACCATACACAATAATGCTGTCTCGCCGTACCCATTGGTAAAAAATTGTTTGGAGGGACGGGGTTAGTAGGTTCATTCTCGAAAGCCCCGCAAGAAACAAAAGCAATATGAAAAGAATTGGTTTCCTTTACGAACAGATTGTTTCTGTCGAAAACTGCAAGCTGGCTATCCAAAACGCTTCCAAGCACAAGGGTAAGCGGCAAGCTGTAAAAGAGGTTATGAACAACCTCGACACCTACGCACAAGACCTGTCAGAGCGTCTGATTCGTTTAGATTTCCTCTCACCTTACAGGACTCGTATTATCAAGGACGGTCTCTCAGGGAAGGAGCGGGAACTGCAAATCCCGGCGTTCTACCCTGACCAATGCGCCCATCACGCCATTGTGCAGATACTTCAACCTATCTTTCTGAAATCGTCCTACCTGTGGAGCTGTGCCAATATCCCCAACCGGGGTATCGACCATGCTTGCAAAGGAGTGGAGAGAGCTACTGTGAGGGACAAGAAACACGCCAAATACTGCGTGAAAATGGACATCAGCAAGTTCTATCCCTCTATCCCTCATGACAAGCTCAAGGAGCGTCTGAGGGAGAAAATCAAAGACGAAAAGGCACTACAGATACTATTCAAGGTGATTGATTCCCATTCTCCGGGTATTCCCATTGGGAATTACACCTCGCCGTGGTTCGCAGAGTTCTTCCTGCAACCGCTGGACAATTTCATCAAGCAGACGCTTGGCGTGAAGCACTATATCCGCTACGCAGACGATTTGGTGATGATTGGCGGCAACAAGCGGGAACTCCGCAAAGCCATGAAGGGCGTTATGGCTTTTGTCACTGGTCTTGGTCTGACCATCAAGCATGACTACCAGTTGTACCGTGTTCAGCGAAACTGCAAGAGCAACAAGCACCGCAGAGGTCGAAAGATTGACTTTGTGGGTCGCTGTTTCGGGGTAGGGTTCACCACCATACGGAAAAGACGTGCGTTGGCACTCATGCGGCAAAGCCGATTCATACAGAAGCTACAGCGTCAAAACCGTCCAGTATCGTATCACCTTGCTTCCGGCTTTCTGTCACGGTGCGCCTGTTTCAAGCACACCAATTCAGAGGGCATGAAGAAAAAGTATTACGATACGGTCAACATCAAAAAGCTAAAGGAGGTAATTAGAAATGAGAGTAAGAGGAAATCTCTCTCCCAATGCGCTTGACATCGAAGCGTTTGCCCCCATGCCGGGGTATGTGGAGGTCAGACTGCGTGAGAACGTCAAGAGCGTCACCATGGTCGATGAAATGACCGAAGCGGAAGTCACCATGTACGAGTATGACGAATACACCTTCCATCTGGCAGACAAGGAGGGGTTGCGGGAGGAAATCGAAGCGAACCTCACTGACTGGCTGATTACGGGCAGGACGCTCGAAATCAACGAGGGTGCAAGCATTGTACAGGACATGAAGGAAGCTCTTGAGATTGTGGGGGTGAGCGTATGAACATGATTGAACAGGCACAGGCAATCCGTGAAGCTATGGACTACGCAGGAGCTACGCTTACAGAGGAGATGGCTCTGATTTGCGTCCATATCTACCGTCCGTGGGCGGTCAACACCGCCTACAAGGTGGACGAGTATCTTACCTACGGGGTAAACAGCGTGGGAGACCCACAGCTCTACAAGGTGGTACAGGCACACACCTCTCAGGCTGATTGGACTCCTGACCTCACTCCGGCACTCTTTACACCCATTGGGCTTGACGAGGAGGGCTACCCCGTATGGTCTCAGCCAACAGGCGCACATGACGCATACAACAAAGGGGACATTGTGGATTACAACGGCACTTTGTATGAGTCCCTAATTGACGGCAACACCTATTCCCCCGAAGCGTACCCGGACGGGTGGAAGGTGTATTCCGCATAATGACAAGGAGGGACTTAACATGATAACAGAAACCACACTCATTGTGAGTGTAATCGGGGCGGTATTCGCAAGCACAGGCTTTTGGGCTTTCCTTACCGCCATGATTCAGCGCAGAGACAAGAACAAGAGTGCGGAAGCACAAATGCTCAGAGGTCTCGGTCACGACCGCATTTGCTACCTCGGCTCGTGCTATTTGGAGCATGGGTACATCACCAAGGAGGATTACGAAAACCTCCATGATTACCTGTACGTCCCATATAAGCGGCTTGGCGGGAACGGCACTGCGGAAAAAATAATGAAGGAGGTAGAGAAACTACCTCTGAAAGAAACGGAGGATTGAGAAATGGCTTACACAAACAGTACGTTGGTGACGTACAAAAACATCACCAAGAACAGGACAAGCCCCCGCAACCATGCCATTGACACAATCACCATTCACTGCATTGTAGGTCAATGGACAGCAAAACAGGGGTGCGACTACTTTGCTTCTACGAACAGGCAGTGTTCCGCAAACTACGTTGTAGGCAAGGACGGGTCTATCGGCTTGTCTGTGGAGGAAAAGGACAGGTCTTGGTGCAGTTCCAGCTCCTCCAACGACAACAGGGCTATCACCATCGAGGTAGCAAGCGACACCACTCACCCGTATGCAGTTACCACACAGGCGTACAATGCGCTTATCAAGCTGGTGGCTGACATCTGCAAGAGGAACGGCATTAAGAAGCTCCTGTGGAAAGCTGACAAGTCCCTCATCGGACAGGTCAGCAAGCAGAACATGACGGTACACCGCTGGTTTGCAAATAAGGCTTGTCCGGGAGATTACTTGTATGAAAGACATGGTGAAATCGCAGAAAAGGTCAACGCTCTGTTGGGACAGACTCAGCAGGCTACTACCCCGGCTAATCCGTCCTCCCCCTCTACCACAGACACGGCGAAAACCATTTGGGACTTCCTCATCGGCAAGGGTCTCAACGCTTATGCGGTAGCGGGTATCATGGGTAATCTGCAAGCGGAAAGCGCACTGAACCCTCAGAATTTGCAGAACACCTACGAGAAAAAGTTGGGGTACACCGACAGCACCTATACCCAAGCGGTAGACAATGGTACTTACACAAACTTCGTGAAGGACTCTGCCGGATATGGCTTGGCTCAGTGGACGTACTGGTCTCGCAAACAGGCGTTGCTCCAATACGCTCAGAGCGCAAAGAAATCCATTGGAGACCTCGCCATGCAGTTGGAGTTCCTTTGGAAAGAGCTTCAAGGGTACACCAGCGTCATGAAAACGCTGAAATCCGCTACCTCTGTCCGGCAAGCGTCTGACGCTATCCTCACCGGGTACGAGAAACCAGCTAATCAGGGAGAGAGTGTGAAAACAAAGAGAGCTGGTTACGGTCAGACCTTCTACGACAAGTACGCTTCCACCAACACAGGCACTACGGGCAAGTCTACACTCTATCGTGTGCGTAAGACATGGGCTGACACCAAAAGCCAAATCGGGGCTTATAAGGTGCTGGACAACGCCAAGAAGGTTGCGGACAAAAATCCGGGGTACTCTGTGTTTGACGAGAGCGGAAATGTGGTCTATTCCGGGGGAAGCACCGCCACCACCTTTACCCCGTACCTTGTGAAAGTCACTACGAGCGTACTTAATATCCGCAAGGGGGCTGGCACGAACTACGGCGCAAACGGCTCTATCCGTGACATGGGTGTCTATACCATCGTGGAGGAAGCCAACGGTGCGGGTGCTATCAAGTGGGGCAAGCTGAAAAGCGGTGCTGGCTGGATTTCCCTCGATTATACCAAGAAGGTGTAATCGTGGCGAAGCGAAGAAGAAAGACCAAGCAGAAGGTGGAGTTTTCCAAAAAGATACTGCTCTTTGCGGCAGTTATCAACCTTGTCGTAATCGTCTTCACCCTCGTAGTGGTGTGGAGGACGTGCGACCTCTCTCCGTTGGCGTATCTAATCCCCTCTGTGGCGGCTGAGACCGCCACAGGGACGGGTTTCTACTACGCAAAGGCAAAGGTCGAGAACCGCATAAAACTCATGAAGCAGAACCATTTAGAGGTCACAGAGAACACATTCAATGATATAGGAGGTTTAGGATAATGATTGATTTGACTCAGGTTATCACCACAGCGATTACGCTCATTCTCGCTTGTATCTCCGCTTTTCTGATTCCTTATCTGAAAAGCAAGCTCAAGGCAGAGCAGTTCGACAACATCATCATGTGGGTCAATATCGCCGTGGAAGCGGCTGAAATGATTTACACTGGTACAGGCAGGGGTGAGGAAAAGAAGCAGTACGTGCTTGACTTCCTCAACAGCAAGGGATTTACCCTCAATGCGGCTGAAATAGAGAACCTTATCGAGTCTGCCGTGTTGCAGTTGAAGCAGATGGGGAAGTAGTTAAAGTAGTGGAAAATCGGTTTTTGCGTAAACTTTCTCTTAATACGCGCGTATTTAGCAAAAGTTACACGCAAAAAGCCAAGAACAACTACTTTAACTACTTCAACGGAAAAAGAGGAAGCCTGACGCACGTCAGACTTCCTCTATTATCATCACAAACCCGAAACAATGTTTTACGAAAAACAAAGTGTTCGGATTTGCACCTTTTGGTGGAGACGAAGGGGATCGAACCCTCTACCTCTTGAATGCCATTCAAGCGCTCTCCCAGGTGAGCTACGCCCCCACGGTCATGGTGACCCATCGGAGATTCGAACTCCGGACACCTTGATTAAAAGTCAAGTGCTCTGCCAACTGAGCTAATGGGTCGATGCTGCGGTCGCAGGCACTGTGTCTGTACGACGCTTGATTATTATAGCAAAACAGGGACAGCTTGTCAACTATTCGGGACGAAATTTTTACAGGGAAAGGGATTCGACAGGAAAAGCCCCGTGACAAACCGGGGCCGATTTGGTAAAATGGGACCAATGGCTGAAAGGGGGTGCGCGCGTGAACGCGGGACAGATGGATATCCGGATGCTCCGGGGCGTGGGGGAGACCCGCGCGCGCACGCTCGCGAAGATGGGGATCGCGACGCTGGAGGATCTGCTGCTGCACTATCCGCGCGGCTATATCGACCTTTCGGCGCCCTGCGGCATCCTGGACGCGCCGCTCGACCGGCCTTGCGCGGTGCTCGCCACGGTGATCAAAAAGTCGGGGGAGATCCGCACGCGCGGCGGGCTCAAGATGTACAAGGCGACCGTTGCGGACGACAGCGGCGAAATGGAGCTGACCTTCTTCAACACGAAGTATGCGGTGGAATCGCTCGACTACGACGCGGCCTACCTCTTCTACGGGCGGGTGGAGGGCAACCTCCTACGCCGGGAGATGCGCGCGCCCCAGATTTTCCCGCCGCGTGCCGACCGGCCCTTCTTCGCGGTCTACCCGCTGACGGCGGGCGTCTCCGCCCGGACTTTTTCGGGGCTGGTGGAGCAGGCGCTGAAGCTCTCGCCCATCCTGCCCGAACGGATCCCGGCGGACATCAGGGCCGAATACCGCCTGGAGGAAATCTCCGGGGCGGTGCGCGCCATCCACCGCCCGCAAAATTCCGACGAGATCGAAACAGCCAAGCGGAGGCTCATCTTTGAGGAGCTCTTCACGCTGGCCGCCGGGGTCGGCCTGCTGCGCACCCGCACCCGCGCGGCCGCCGCGCAGCCGATGGAACCCCATTCGCTGCAGCCCTTCTACGACGCGCTGCCCTTTACGCTGACGGGCGCGCAGCGCCGCGCGATCGAGGAATTGACCGCCGACATGCGCAGGTCCGCCCCGGCCAACCGGCTCGTGCAGGGGGACGTCGGCTCGGGCAAGACGATGGTCGCGGCGGCGGGGGCGTATTTCGCGTTTCTGTCAGGCGCACAATCGGCGATGATGGCTCCCACCGAGCTGCTCGCGCGGCAGCACTATGAGGGCCTTTCCCCCCTCTGCGGGCGGCTGGGGATGAAGGTGGGCCTGCTCGTCGGCTCGATGACGCCCGCCAAAAAGCGCGCGATGCACGAGGCGCTCGCGGCGGGGGAATTCGACCTCTGTATCGGCACCCACGCGCTGCTCTCGCAGGGGGTGTCCTTTCAAAACCTCGCGCTCGTCATCACCGACGAGCAGCACCGGTTCGGGGTGGCGCAGCGCGCCGCGCTCGGCCAGAAGGGCCGGCACGCCCACACGCTAGTCATGTCCGCGACCCCCATTCCGCGCACCCTCGCGCTGATGATCTACGGGGAACTCGACGTCTCGGTGATCGACGAGCTGCCGCCCGGGCGCAGCCCGGTGCTCACCTACAAGATCTCGTCGGGCAAGCGGGAACGGGCCTTCGGGTTCATCCGGGAGCACCTCGACCGGGGGCTGCAGGCGTACATCGTCTGCCCGCGCGTCGAGGCGGGGGAGGAGGACACCGGCCTGCGCGCCGCAACCGACTACATGCTAGAGCTTTCGGGCGGGGCATTCAAGGGCTACACGGTCGGCCTCCTGCACGGCAGGATGAAGGCCGCGGACAAGGAGCGCACGATGGCGGGCTTCCAGGACGGGACGGTGCAACTGCTCGTCTCGACCACGGTGGTCGAGGTGGGGGTGGACGTGCCCAACGCGGTCATCATGATGGTGGAGAACGCCGAGCGGTTCGGCCTGAGCCAACTGCACCAGCTGCGGGGCCGGGTCGGTCGGGGGAAGGAGCAGTCCTACTGCATCCTGCTCTCCGACAGTACGAGCCCCGAGACGCTCGACCGATTAAAGACGATGTGCAGGACGAACGACGGGTTCGCCATCGCGGAATACGACCTGCGCACCCGGGGACCGGGCAATTTCCTCGGGCAGCAGCAGCACGGCCTGCCGCAGCTGCGCATCGCGGACCTCGCGACCGACGTGGAGGTCGTGGCCGAGGCGCAGCGGGCGGCGAACCGCGTGCTTGCGGACGACCCGGCGCTGCAAAAGCCGGAGCACGCCGCGCTGCGCGCGGCCGTCGAACGGCTGATGGACTCGGTGGGGGAGCGCCCCAACTGAAGCGGCCCGCGGGCCGCGCCTTCCGGACAAAATCAAAAAGAGCGGCGGGGGGGGGGGGGGGCCCCCCCCCGCTCTTTTGATATCTGCTTATTTCTGTTTGGACTGGTAGATCGCGTAGGCGTCGCGGGCGATCATGAGCTCCTCGTTGGTGGGGATGACCCAGACCTTCACGCGGCTGTCGGAGGTGGAGATCTCCTCCTCGTCGCCGTGGTTGGCGGCATTTTTCTCCTCGTCGATCTGGATGCCGAGGAATTCCATGTTGCGGCAGACCTCCTGGCGCAGCCCGGGGGAGTGCTCGCCGATGCCCGCGGTGAAGATGACCGCGTCGAGCCCGTTCATCGCGGCGGCATAGGAGCCGATGTACTTCTGGATCTGGTAGTTGAGCATGTCGATCGCGATCTGTGCGCGCTCGTTGCCCTCGGCGCAGGCGTTCTCAACGTCGCGGTGGTCGCTCGAGACGCCCGAGACGCCCAGCAGGCCGGATTTCTTGTTGATGACGTTATGTATGCCCTCCAGGTCGAGGCCCGCCTTCTGGGCCATCGGAAGCAGAAGCGAGGGGTCGATGTCGCCGCTTCGGGTGCCCATCATGAGGCCGGCGAGCGCGGTGTAGCCCATCGTGGTGTCGACCGATTTGCCGCCGTCGACCGCGCAGAGGGAGGAGCCGTTGCCGAGGTGGCAGGAGACGATCTTGAGCTCCTCCACCGGCTTGCCGAGCAGCTTTGCGAGCCGCAGGGAGACATAGCGGTGGCTGGTGCCGTGGTAGCCGTAGCGGCGGAAGCCGTAGTCCTTGTAATAGTCGTAGGGGATCGCGTACATATACGCCTTGGGCGGCATGGTCAGATGGAAGGAGTTGTCGTAGACGGCGACCTGGACCTTGCCGGAGAAGGTGTCCTGGCAGGCTCGGATGCCGGTGAGCATGCCGGGCAGGTGCAGGGGGAACATCTCGGTGGTGGCCTCGATGTCCTTCAAAACCTCGGGGGTGATCTCGTTGGAACAGGGGGAAACCCGGCTGAACGCCAGCCGGTGGCCGACGGCGACGATGTCGTCGATGCTGTCGATGACCTTGGTCTCGCCCGAAAGCAGCAGGTCGACGACCCGGTCGAGCGCGGCCTTGTGGTTGGGCAGGTCGGTCTCGACGACCTTCTTGGTGCCGAAGTACTTGTAGGTGATCTTGCCGCCGTCGATGCCGATGCGCTCGCAGTTGCCCGAGACGAGCACCTGCTCGCTCTCCATGTCGATGAGCTGATACTTGAGGGACGAACTGCCCGCGTTGACCACAAAGACGTTGTTCATCCGTTTGCCCGCGTTGACCACATGCACGTTGTTCATGATGATTGCTCCTCCTTATTCTGCCCGCCGGATGATCCCCATGGGGGTCTGCTCACTGCACTGGCCGAGCGGGTTGTCCTTCAAAATTTTGCAGAGCAGATCGCGGTCCATCTTCCTGTCGGAGGTGCCGAGGATCTGCCCTTCGAGGTCGTTGATGTCGGTGATGGCCACCGGCGTGCCGCCGATGCGCCGGGAGATCTCCGCCGCGACCTCGTCGGGACGGTCGGGGCCGAGCACGACGTAGTGGTTGTAGGGCGGCAGCGTGAAGTCGCACGGCCCGTCGATGCTGCGCGCCTTGTAGCCCGCGATGTTGTAGAACCATCCGCGGATGTGGAAGAGCTTGCCCACGGCGGAGACGGCGGCGGCGAAGAGGATGCGGATGGTGCCGCACTCCTGGAGCGCCATCTCCATCGTCTCGGGCATCGCGAGCCCGATGCCGTAGGGGGTGCGCAGCACGAACCGGCTGAGGAAGCGCGCGAGCGGCCGGGGGTGGATGTCCTCGAGCGGAATGGCGCGGCGCTGGGTGCAGGCGACCGCCTTCTCGGTGATGAAGACGATATCCCCCGGCTCGGTGAGCGGGGAAACGTATTTTTCCACCACGTCGCAGATGTTGTCCTGATCGGTGATGACGTGCGTTTTGATGCACAGCCGCCGGTAGCCGACGCCGTCCACCTCGATGACCTCGTTCTTTTCCGGGTTCACCACATAGCCCGCCGGGGTCTCCTCCCGCTCGGGTTGGGCCGCGGGCGCTTCCTGCGCGGATGCGTCCCCGGCGGGGGCGTCCGCGGTCTCCGGCGCGGCGTCCAGAACGGCGTCCTCCGGCTGCGCGCCGATGGGCGCGGTTTGTTCGTTCGACATGTTGACCATCCCTTATCTTAAATTACCTGTTTATTGTGAGGTTCAATCACCAAGATTATACAACGTTTCCGTCCGTCCGTCAAAGGGCGCGGCCTTATTCGGCTGGAACAAACTGGATTTCGTCCGGAAAGAGGAGTTCGTCCTCCCCGAGCGCCGCGCCGTCCCGGAGCCGGAGGTCCGCGCCGCAGTCCCACAGGCTGAAGCCTTCGCTTCCGGTAAAGGCGCGGGACCCGTCGGGCATCGTGAGCCAGACGGCGGCTTCCTCCAGCCGGTCGGCCTCCGATTTGAAATAGGCCGCGATGTAGCAGTTTTCCGGGAGCCCGTAATTGAGGCAGACCGGGACGCGCAGGGCGCTGCCGTCGGCCTCCGGTTTGGAGGAGAGCAGATTGTAGCTGCGGGATTCCGGGGAACCGTCGGAAAATTCGTAGGCGCTCGCGCCGTCATAGGAGAGCGTCCGCCCGGAGGCGTTGAAGAGCAGGTCGGGCAGGCCGTTTTCACCGGTGTCGAGGAAGCGGTAAACGGGCTGCGCGAGGGAAAAATACGCCATGCGGTAGCCCCCGCCCGGCTGGGAGTGGAAGAAATAGGCGGGCGCGGGCGAATTCCCGAAGCACATGGCCTGCGGCAGGGCGGAGACGATATAGTCCCGCGCGCCGTCGCCGTTCACGTCGCCCGCCGCGATGTCGTACCGCATGAGCGGGAGCACCTCGGGCCCAAACTCCTCGGCGTACCCGGCGAGGAAGAAGTCCTCCGCCTCCGCCGGGAGGGAAAAGCCCACGGGCAGGTTGTCCTCCCCGGCCTCGTACTCCCCGGATTCGAGCGCGAGCAGGACATGGTCGCTCTTCCATTCGAGCGAATCCAGCGCCACGGGCGGCGGGGGAACTTCCGTTCCCGCAGGGGCGGGCGCCGGAGAAGCCTCCGGAGCCGCCGCGCTTTCGGGTACGGCGCTTTCGGACGCGGCGCTTTCCGGGGCGGGCGCCGCCGTTGGCGCGCCGCAGGCGGTGAGCGCGAGGGCGAGCGAAAGCGGCAGGGCGAACAGGGCGGACGTTTTCATCATAGCCCTCCCGTCAGACGGTTTTCTGCGCGGCGAGCGAGCGGTCGCGCCAGACGCACCAGGCGGTGATCGTGACAATGACGATCACGCCGCCCGCGAGGGCGAAGACGCCGGGACGCTCGCCGGTGAAGAGGAAGACCCACACGGGGTTTAGAAGCGGTTCGATCGCGCCGAGCAGCGAGCACATGAGCGCGGGGCAGTCCTTGACGGCGATGCCGTAGAGGACGTAGGGGATGCCGAGCTGGACGACGCCGAGCGCGAGGATGCTCAGGACGGCGGGCGCGGTGACGGGGGTGTCGAAGACGAACATGAAGGGGATGCCCGCGGCGGCCGTGAAGAGATGGCCGAGCAGGATGCCGCTCATGCGGCTCTCCTCGTCGGTGTTGCCGGTGATGATATACATGCAGGCCATCGAGAGGCCGGCGAAGATCGCGACGAAGTTTCCCAGCAGGTTGCCGGGCGCGAGCTGGTCGAGGAAGAAGAGCGCGATTCCGCACATCGTAACCGACACGGTGATCACGTCCGCGCGGGAAAATTTCTGGCGCAGGAAGATCGCCGACAAAATCAGGATGAAGACGGGCGCGGTGAACTGGAGCACGATGGCGTTCGCCGCGGTGGTGAGCTTGTTGGCGGAAACGAAGGCGAGGAAGGTCAGCGCCAGAAAGACGCCGCTCACGAGGGAGGCGCGGTTGAGGCGCAGCCGCTGTTTCGTGGCGCGCAGGTAGATGACGACGCAGCCCGCGGAGATGAGGCTTCGCCATCCCGCGATGACCAGTCCGTTCCAGGGGATCATTTTGATGAAGATGCCGGCGACGCTCCAGAGGGTGGCACAGATCATCATCAGGAAGATCGCGCGCTGCTGCGCCTTTTGGGAGCTCATGGGGAAGACCTCCGTTTCAGTGATTTACAACAGTTCCTATCCTATCGTAAAAAAGCCTCAAATACAAGGTCCTTATTCAACAAATTGCTTTATTTTACGGGAAAAACTGTGTATAATAATACCTATCATCACCCGTTGAAGGAGCGCCGCATGGTTTTTGCAAATCTGCTGTTTATCTATCTGTTCCTGCCGCTCAATATCCTCTTTTACTTTCTTTCGAAAAAGCTCGTCTACCGCAACCTGGTGCTGGTGGCGTTTTCCTTCCTGTTCTACGCCTGGGGCGAGCCGGTGTGGTTCCTGCTGCTGCTGACCTCCGCCGCGTTCGACTACATGCACGGACGGCTGATCGAGCGCTACCGGGGGACCTGGGCGGCCAAGGCGGCGCTCGCCTCCTCGCTGGCGCTCAACCTCGGGCTGCTCGGCACCTTCAAGTACAGCGGCTTTCTCGTTCAGAACCTGAACGCCCTGCTGGGCACCGCCTTTCCGGTGCCCGCTTTTGCGCTGCCCATCGGCATCTCCTTCTACACCTTCCAGACGATCTCCTACGTCGTCGACGTCTACCGCGGGGACGCCAGGGCGCAGCCCAACCCCGTCTATTACCTGCTCTACCTGTCGATGTACCACCAGCTGGTGGCGGGCCCCGTCGTGCGCTACGCCGACGTGGCAAGGGAGATCACCGCGCGGACGACCGACGCCGTCTCCTTCTCGGAGGGGCTGACGCGGGTCTGCTTCGGGCTGGCGAAAAAGGTGCTCGTCGCCAACACCGCGGGCTCCCTCGCGGACAAGTTCCTGCTGGCCCCCGCCTCGGGCCTTTCGGTCGGCGGGGCGTGGTTCGGCGCGGCGATGTTCACTTTGCAAATCTATTACGACTTCTCCGGCTACTCCGACATGGCCATCGGGCTGGGGCGGATGTTCGGCTTCCACTATAAGGAGAACTTCAACTACCCCTATGTCGCCCGCTCCGCCACCGAGTTCTGGCGGCGGTGGCACATCTCCCTCTCGAGCTTCTTCCGGGACTACGTCTACATCCCGCTCGGCGGCAACCGGAAGCACCAGTATCTGAACCTGCTGGCCGTGTGGCTGCTGACCGGGCTCTGGCACGGCGCGAGCTGGAACTTCATCCTCTGGGGGCTCTACTACGGCGCGTTCATCGCGCTCGAGCGGCTCTTCCTCGGGGACCTGCTCGACCGGCTGCCGGCGGTGTTCGGGCACCTCTACCTGCTGCTGCTCGCCACGACCGGCTGGGTGATCTTCTACTTCACCGACCTTGGCAAGCTCGGCGGATACCTCTCGGTCATGTTCGGCCTTTCGGGCGCGCGCGGCTGGGACAGCAACGTGCAGATCACCCTGCTCAACAACATCTTCTGGGTGGCGCTGGCGGCGTTCTTCTGCATGCCGGCCGTCAAATGGCTCAAGCGCGCGGTCTCCGAGCGGCTCGACCCGGGGAAATCCGCCGTCCTGCTGGCGCTTTCGCCAGCGCTCTGCTTCCTCCTGCTCATCGTCTGCACCGCGCAGCTGGTCGGGCAGAGCTACAACCCCTTCCTCTATTACCGTTTCTGACCGGGGGAATCCCCGGTTTCCGGAGGCTTTATGGACCAGTACCGCAAACAGAACTATGTCTACCGTCCCGCTCCCAAGCGGGCCGCGCGCCCGCGCGGCCCCGAGGAGGAGCGGGAACGGTATTACGCGCTCATCCGCCACCGCATCGATCCGGAGCGGCTGCACAGGCTGAGCTGGGTCAACATTGCCGTGCTCTGCGGGGCGCTGCTGGCCTTCTTCTTCGGCTCGCTGCTGGGCCCCAAGCCCGAGCGCTCCGCGGTGGAGAAGCGCGACCTCGCGCGGTTTCCCGCCTTTTCGGCCGAGGCGCTGAGGAGCGGGACGTTCACGCGGGACATCGAAACGTGGTACGCCGACACCTTCCCCTTCCGGGACGGGTTCGTGGGCCTTTCCGCCGTCGTGGACGAGGCGCACGGCGTGCGTGTCGACGACGTGCGCATCGTCGCGCCCTCGGGCGGCGAGGCGCAGGACCTTCCCGACGCCTCCAACCAGCCGCCCGCCGCGCCGCAGGAGCCCCAGCCGGCGCCCGCCGAATCGGGGGATTCCTCCTCCGCGCCCGAATCCCAATCCGACGCGTCCTCCGCGCCCGAAACGCCGCCGCAGCCGGTGGACGACGGGGCCGCGCCCGGCGCGATCAACAATGGCACCTTCGTCTACAGGGGGATGGCGATGTCCCTCTTCGGCGGCAGTCCCGACAGCGGGAGATGGTACGCGCAAGTGCTTAACGCCTACCATGAGGAGCTGCCCGACGTTCAGATCTACAATATGATCATCCCCACGGCGATCGAGTTCTACGTCCCGGACAAATACCGCGACCTCACCCAGTCCCAGAAGGCGATGATCGACCTCGTCTACGGGACGCTCGACCCGTCGATCAAGAAGGTGGACGCCTATTCGGAGCTCGCGGCGCACACGGACGAGTATATCTACTTCCGCACCGATCACCACTGGACGGGCCTGGGCGCCTATTACGCCTACCGGGCGTTCTGCGGGGAGGCGGGGCTGACGCCCAAGGAGCTGAGCGATTTTGAGACGCGCCGGCTCGACGATTTCATCGGCACGATGTATTCCCAGACGCAGGACACCACCCTGCTAAAGAACCCCGACTATGTCGACTACTATCTCTTCAAGCAGCCCTACGAGGCGCAGCGGTTCCTGGTGGACGCCCCCTACAGCGGGGTGGACAGTACCCTCTGGGGGGAGTACGCGCAGAGCCCCAACAGCTATTCCGTCTTCCTGCACGGGGATTTCCCCCTCGTCCAGGTCAAGACGGGCATCGGCAACGGGCGCAGGATTCTGGTCGTCAAGGAGTCGTTCGGCAACGCCTTCGCGCCCTTTTTGATCAACCACTACGACGAGGTGTATATCGTCGACCAGCGGTATTTCCAGCTCCCGCTCGTCGACTTCATCAGGGAGCACGGCATCAACGAGCTGGTCTTCGCGAACAATTCCTTCGCGGTCTGCACCCCCTACCACATCCGGTGCATCGACAACATGCGCCACCAGGTATTCGTTCCGCGCGCCCTCCAGGCGGACGTCCCCCAGGCCGGGGAACCGGAGGAGTCCGACGAGGACGCGCGGGAGCAGGAGGAACAGGAGCCGCCGGACGAGGGGGACCGTCCCCGCAGGCTGCGGCCGCGCGGCGGATAAAGGAGGGGAACCGGCATGAAAATCGGGAGACGCGCGTTGGCGCTGGCGCTCAGCCTGGCGCTGCTCTGTTCCTGCGCGCCGATGGAACCGGGGACGCAGGAATCCGAGCCGATGCGGGTCGTGCGGGTGCTGACCCTCCTGGTGCCCAACACGCTGGACCAGGTCGTGCTCGAGCAGGCGGACGCGTTCGCGGCGGACGCCGCGCGCCTGAGCGGCGGGCAGCTCGTGATCGACGTGCGCACCGGGCGGGCGCCCGCCAATGCGCTCACGGGCGGGGAGGCGGACCTCGCCTTTTTGCGCAACGCGCAGATGGCCCAGCTCGACGAACGCTTTTCGACCTTCGCGCTGCCCTTCCTCTACGACGACCACCAGCATTTGAGCCTCGCGCTCAATTCGGAGGAGCTGCTCGGGCGGCTCAACACCGGCCTCCAGCCGCGCGGGATCCGCCTGCTGAACGCCTTCTACTCCGGCAGCGCCTTTCTCGTCTCGACGAAGGGGGAGCTGCGTACCCCCTCCGATTACAAGGGGATCGCCGCGGCGCTGCGCACCGACAACGCGGACAAGCTCGCGGTCTTCTCCTCGCTCGGCGCGCGGGTGCTGCCCTATTCGGCCTCCGCCATCCCCAACATGCTCGGCGCGCAGGCGGAGCTGCTCCCCGAGGGGGCGGACGGCCCCGCCGAGGAGGTGACGGTCGACACGATCGAGGTGGATACCGAGCAGGCGCTCGCCCTTGAGGCCGACCCCAACACCCTCTTCTTCATCAAGAGCTACCACGCGGCCGCGCCGCTCTGGCTGGGGGCGAACGAGCAGTCGCTCGCGTCTCTCACCGACTATGAACGCGCGGTGCTCAGCGAGGCCTGCGCCGGGCTGCTCGCCGGGCTCGAGCGGGTCTATACCGACAGGGAGGCGGCGGCCTTCGACGAGCTGCGCGCCCGCGGCGTGGAGGTCGTCGAGATCGAGCGCCAGCAGGTTTCGGCGGTGCTCTACGACAGCTCCCGCAACCTCCCGCTCGACCCCGGGCGGTACCTGCCGCCCGCCTACTTCGACCGCAGACTCTATGAGATCATCCAGAGCTATTCGCCGCTCTCCTGAGGGAACGGAAGGTGTGGAGAGCTTGCCGGGCGGGGGCACACGGGGGAGGACGGCTTGCCCTCCGCCCGTGAGGCGCACGCGCGTCCCGCCTGCGCCATGGAAATGAAAAAAAGGAGCGGCCGCCCGAAATGGGCGGCCCATTTCGGGCGGCCGCTCCTTTATTGCAGTCTGTCAGGGGTGGGCATACGGCAGGGGGCGGCCCGCCCCCTGCCCGTAAAATGCGCCAGTACATTGCCGCCAGCGGCAATGTAGATAGGTCATTTGCGGACGGGAACCGCAAATGACGCGCATTTTCAGTCGTCGTTATCGATGATGCGCAGGCCGCTCGGGGAGCGGCGGATGAGGCCGCCGCTCTTGCTGGAGGAGCTGCGCCCGCGGTCGTCGTCATCGTCGTCGCTGGAACGGCGGTCGTCGAGGTCCTCCGCGCCGATCGCGTCGCAGTAGGTGCAGACGGGCGGCATGTTGGTGGTTTTGTACCATCCGGTGGCGGTGGTGGCGCAGCTGTCGCCCGCCAGGTCGCCCGATTCGGTGCAGTATTCCGCCTGCTGCACATCGCCCCAGATGGGGAACTGCTTGGGCTCGAGCCCCTCGTGGACCTGCTGCATCAGCGTGCGGTAGACCTCCGGCGGCGGATACCAGACGCCGGTGTAACGGATGCGTTCCGGCTCGTCATAGCCCATCCAGATCGCGCAGACATAGTAGGGGGTGTCGCCGATGAACCACTGGTCCTTGTCGTCGTCGGTGGTGCCGGTCTTGCCCGCCACGGGGAAGCTCGCCGAGTTCCAGGGGGCGCGCCCGCCCGTTCCGTGCGGTCCAGTCGTGACCCGCTGCATCAAGCGGTTGATGATCGTGGCCGTCTCGGGGGTGATGACGCGGCGGGGGGTGGTGTCCCGCTCGAGGATGGGGTTGCCGTCCGCGTCAAGCACGCGGGTGTAGGCGTAGGGACGGGTGAAATAGCCGCCGTTGGCGAAAATCTGGTAGGCGCCCGCCATTTCCAGCGGGGAAACGCCGTCGGTCAGGCCGCCGAGCGCCATCGGGAAGACGTCGATATCCGATTTGATTCCGCTGTCGGTGACCTTGCGGTCGACGAGGGAATACATGTCGAGCTTCTCGGTGAGGAAGTCGAAGGAGGTTTTGGGGCCAATCTGCTGGATCAGCTTATAGGGGACGGTGTTGGTGGAGCGCTGAAGCGCCTCGTCGACCGTGATGGGGCCGAGGTAGCCGGAATAGTGGTTGACGAGGGTGTGGGTGCCGAGGTCGACCGGGCCGTCGTCGATTTTGGTGGACCAGGTGACCACGTCCCGTTCGACCGCCTGCAAATAGGCGGAGATCGGCTTGATCGACGAACCGCACTGGCGGTAGGCGTCGGTCGCGCGGTTGAATTCACGCATGCCGCGTTTTTCGCCGATGCCGCCCGCGAGGGCGATGATCTTGCCGTTCGGGTCGAGGATGGCGGCGGCCGACTGCGGGTATTCGCCCTCGTTGGTGACGGTCGGGAAGTTCTTGACGTCGCTGTAGAAGTTGGTGACGATGTCCTGCACCCGCTCGTCGACGGTCGTATAGATCCGCAGACCGCCGCTTGTGACCATCTGCTGGGCGACCTGGTTGGTGTAGCCGTACTGCTCCATCAGGTCGTCGATGACCTGATCGATTACATAGTCGGTAAAATAGCTGTAGACAGGGTTGACGCGGGAGGCGGCGAACTCGGTCTTGAATTCAAGCTTTTCGTTGAGCGCCTCCTCGTACTCCTTGTCGGTGAGGTAGCCCTGCTCGTGCATCGCGAAGAGGATGTTCTCCTGGCGGCGTTTGTTCGCCTCGGGATGGGCCAGCGGGTTATAGGCGCCGGGCGCGTTGGTGATGCCGATGATCGACGCGGCCTCGGCGACCGACAGCTCACTGACGTCCTTGCCGAAATAGGTGTTCGCGGCGGCCTGCACGCCGTAGGCGCCGTTGTTGAAGTAGATGGTGTTCAGATAGGCCTCCAGGATCTGGTCCTTGGAGTAGCGTTTTTCCAGGTTGAGGGCGCGGAAGATCTCCTGCACCTTGCGTTCGATACGCACCTCGTTGTCGCCGGTGATGTTTTTGATGAGCTGCTGGTCGATGGTCGAGCCGCCGGCCTGGGTGGGATAGATCGGGATGAACATGTTGACGAACGCGCCGAAGGTGCGCTTCCAGTCGACGCCCTGATGCGTCCAGAAGCGTTGGTCCTCGATGGCGACAACCGCCTCCTGCATGTGCTTGGGGATTTTATCCAGTGAAACCCAAATGCGGTTTTCCGTGGTCTGGAGCTGCTGGAGCACCTTGGGCTCGCCCGTCTCCGGATCGGTTTCCTCGGTGTAGAGGATGGTGGAGTAGCGCAGGTTCAGGTCGCTTAAGCTGATCTCCTCGTCCGAGTTGATATAACGCAGGATGTAGACGGTCAGCACCGACGCGATGATGCATCCGGTGATGATCCCCACCATAATCAGCGCGGCGATGACCCGCCCGATATTCGCAAGGGTGCCTCGGATGACACCCCCGCCCTTTTTATCTTTGCGAGATCCCAAAACAGAATCCTCCCATCTATCAGGAAAAAGTCACACTCCGGCAGTTTAGCATATCCTATAGTATACCACAATCGAAAGGCAAAGTGTTACGGTTTTTTAAACGAATTTCCGCGAAAAGGCGCGGGAAAGCAACAATTCCATCAATCTGTATATTCTGCCTATACTGTGTCCAAAATATTGTAAACGAATCCGTCTTCCCGGAATCTTGAACGAATCAAAGAGGTGCGTTCTTATGCGCAATGCGATTTTGCTGACTTTGGTGGGGATTGTCGCTGTTTCCCTGCTCACCGTGGGGGTGGTCTACGCCCTGCCCCAGGAATCCCCCGCGGAATTTTCTTCCGGGGCCTCCGCGGAAGCTCTTTCCTCGGAGGACACCTCCGGCTATCCTTACCTGCTGCGCAGCTACGACGGCAAGCTGGCGGTGTTTACCGACGACCTCGTGGAGCCGGACCTCGTGTTCGACGTCTACGTGCGCACGCTGCCCGAGTACGACCAGCAGCAGCTGGAACGCGGGGTGCGCGTCAAGGATTACGACAAACTGACCGCGCTCATCGAGGACTATATCAGCTGACGAATCGATGTGGGGCTTCCCCCTTTTTCCGCCGCTCCTTTATAAGAGTGGCGGAAAAAGGGGATTTTTATGCGAAAGTGCACGGCCATCTTTGCGCCGCCGTCTCCGCGCCGGTGGGCGGAGGGTTTTCGTACGGATGGGAGGATCACGGTCAAGGCCAAGGATTTGGAGGAAAAAGGAAGCGGTTGAGAGGGAAAGGGCGTTGTTACGGTTCTGTCATTTTTCCCGGGAGGCTGTAACCGAATTGTAACCGCTTTGTAATCAAAAAAGGCGGAATCGGAACCCCTCCGGGGATATAATAAATACAGGGTAAGGGCTCTGGTAAAGCCTCCTCCTGAAAAATCAGTTTTAAAATGGCGTCGGGTCTGATCAGCCCGGAAATCTCTCTCTAATCTGCCTGAAGCGGCTGCACATGCAGCCGCTTTTTATTTTGCTTTCGCGCCGGCGCGCGGGAAAAAGAGCCAGCCGGGCGGCTGGCTCTTTTTGGCTTATTTGCGGAAATTTTCATAGATCAGCCGCAGCCCGTCGAGGGTGAGGGTGCGGTCGATCGCGTGGAAGACGCCCGTTTCGTCCCCGATCAGCCGCGCGAGCCCGCCGGTCGCGACGACCTTCACGTCGCCGTCCAGCTCCGCCTTCATCCGCGACACGATGCTGCTCACCGCGCCCACATAGCCGTATACCGCGCCCGCCTGGAGGCTTGCCACGGTGTTGCGCCCGATGACACGCCCCGGCGCAACCAGCTCGACGCGGGGGAGCTTGGCGGTCTTGGTGAACAGCGCCTCCATCGAGATGCGGATGCCGGGGAAGATCGCGCCGCCGAGGTAGGCGCCCCGCGCGTCGACCGCGTCGAAGGTGGTCGCGGTGCCGAAATCGACCACGATCAGCGGGCCGCCGTACTTGTGGAAGCCGCCGACCGCCGCGACCAGCCGGTCCGCGCCGACCTCCTTCGGCTGCTCGTAGCGGTTCTCGATTTGAAAGGGGAGGTTGTCCCCCGCCACGAGCGGGACTTTGCCGTAGAAGTATTTTTTAACCGCGTTGCTGATCGAATACATCACCTGCGGCACGACCGAGGTGATGACCACGTCCTCGATTTCCCTGCGGTCAAAGCCGTTTTCACGGAAAAACTGGGAGGTGAAAAGCCCCACCTCGTCGGAGGTGATGTCCCGGTTGGTCCCCAGCCGGAATGAGCCCGCGAGCCGCTCCCCGTCGAATATGCCGAATTCCATGTTGGTGTTTCCGATATCAATTGCAAGCAGCATCCTGTTTCCTCCGTCCTCCGGGCGCGCCCGGCGTAAAGACGGCGGCCGCGCCGTCTTTTCTCAAACCAGTATAAGGCAGGGGAGAGCGTTCGTCAACGAAAACTTTTTGCCCCGCGCGGGAAGAATTTATGCAAAGGTTCTTGACGTTTTTCGCGCGGGATGCTATACTATTTAGGCATCAGCGTGCTAGTATGGCTCAGTTGGTAGAGCAGCGCATTCGTAATGCGCAGGCCGTCGGTTCGAGTCCGACTACTAGCTCCACGGAAACCCGCAAGGCAAGCCGCCTTGCGGGTTTTCTGCTTTTTCGTTCCCTCTCCGCGGGGCTGGATTTGTCGTTCGTTTGTCGTTCATCTCCGTCGAAGCCCACGCCGTGCAGCCCTGCGCGACAAACCGGGACACGAACCCATTGCCAAACACTGTTATCGGCCCCGGACGGCAACCCGCCGTCCGGGGCCTTTTTCGGCGGATTTGCCCGGGGGAACCCCGGCCCGGGCACGCCCGGGCCGGTGGCAGGGATGATTTCCCAGTACCGAAAAATGTCGAAAAAGGGGTTGACAAACGCCAAAAGTGGTATTATTATAACAATACCACATGAGCTTAATATACATATAAATTTTTATTATATTATTATTTAAACACATTATGCACAATAAGGATATATTAAAATATGACCACATGGAGGCGGAGAGATGTCCTTTGTATCGACCGGTGAGATGACGCGAAAAGCCCGGCAGGAGGGCTATGCGGTCCCCGCGTTCAACGCGGAGAATCTGGAGATGGCGCAGGCGATCATCCAGGCGGCCAGCCGGGAGGGCTCCCCGGTCATCCTGCAGACCACCCTGCCGACGGCGCGCTACTGGGGGATGGACGAGGCGGTTGCCGTGACCGCCTCGCTGGCCCAGGAGGCACCGGTGCCGGTGGCGCTTCATCTCGACCACAGCAATTCCTTCGACGAGGTGATGCGCGCCGCGCGCGCGGGCTACACCTCGCTGATGTTCGACGGGTCGGCGATGCCCTATGAGGAAAACCTCCGCCTGACCGGACGGGTGGTGGAGGCCGTGCGTCCGATGGGCCTCACGGTGGAGGCGGAGCTCGGACGGGTCGGCGGCAAGGAGGATTCCGCCGCGGCTCCAAAGGCCGCCCTCACCGACCCGGAAGAGGCGCGGGCATTCGCGGAAGAGACGGGCGTCGGGCTCTTCGCCCCCGCGATCGGCACGGCGCACGGGTTCTATAAGGGGGAGCCGAGGCTGGATTTCGCGCTGCTGGGTGAGATCCGCAGACTGGTTTCCGTCCCGCTCGTCCTGCACGGGGGCTCGGGGCTCCCGGACGGGATGATCCGCCGGGCGATCGGGCTGGGCATCGCGAAAGTCAACTTCGCCACCGAGCTGCGCGCCGCCATGACCGCGGCCGTGTGGGAAACGATGGAGGGGGACCGGGAGGTCATCGACCCCAAAAAGTACCTCGGACGGGGCCGGGAGGCCGTGGAACGGCTGTGCGTCGAAAAAATCCGCCTGTGCGGTTCAAACGGGCGGGCGTAGCGGATCAGGGCAGAGACAGAAGAGAAGGGAGCTTGAATCGGCGTGAATCACAAGGAAACGGGAACCCAGTACAAATATGAGGAGCTCTACGACGCCCTCGTGGAAAAGATGAATTCCGGCTGCTGGAAGCCGCACGACAAGATTTTGCCCGAACGGGAGCTGTGCGCGCTGTACGGGGTTAGCCGCATCACCGTGCGGGACACCCTCAAGCGGCTGGAGGAGGACGGGTACATCTACCGCAAGCAGGGCCGCGGCACCTTTGTGGCGGTGCGGCAGATCGAGCAGAAGCTCACCAAGCTCTACAGCCTGCGGGAGGAGTTCGCCGCCAAGGGGATTCCCCACACCAACCGGATCCTCTCCTTCGAGACCGTCGCGGCGGACGAGGCGCTGGCACGCAGCCTGCTGATCTCGCCCGGGGACCGGGTCTACAAGCTGGTGCGCTGCCTCTATGCGCGCAGCCAGCCCTACACGGTGGAGACCTCCTTCATCCCGGCGGCGGTCTATCCCGGCATGACGCGGGAGCTGATTCGGGAGCACGGGCTGTACGGGTCGATGCAGACCTACAACATCATCCCCCAGCGCGCGGTCGAAAAGCTGCGGCTCGTCCAGGTTTCCGCCGAGGACGCGGAGCTGCTCCTCATCAAGCCGAAGGAGAGCGCCATCCAGATTGAGCGGACGACCTTCAGCGGGGAGCGGTGCATCGAGTATACGATCAACATCATCAAGGGGGATTTTTTCGTCTACACTGTGGAACTGAAGTAACGTTGATCCGGGAGGAACAAGATGAACTATTACCTGAGCGTGGACGGCGGCGGGACCAAGACCGATTTCCTGCTGACCGACCGGGCGGGGCGCCCGGTGGCCCGCCGCAGGCTGGGCGGCTGCACCTACTCCTACATTGGTCAGGACGGCGTGTGCGAGCTGCTCGAGGAGGGCGCGCGGCTCCTGCTGCGGGACGCGGCGGCCGGGGAGGACGAGGTGGCGTGCGCGGTCTGGGGAATCCCCTGCTACGGGGAGGACCGGGCGTTCGACGGCTATGTGTCCCGGAGGCTCCCCCGTGTCCTGCCCTGCGCGCACAGGCTCTGCAACGACGTCGAGCTGGGGCTCGCCGGTTCGCTGCTGCTGGGGCCGGGGGTGCATGTCGTGGCGGGCACGGGCGCGATCGCGATGGGACGGGATCCCGGCGGGAAAACCGCGCGCGCGAACGGCTGGCACGAATTCTTTTCGGACGAAGGCTCCGCCTACTGGCTCGGGCGGCAGGCGCTGGCGCTCTTCGCGCAGCAGGCGGACCGCCGCAGGGAACGCGGGCCGCTCTATGAGCTGCTCCGGGCCGAGTGGGGGCTGGAATCGGACTACGAGGTGATCCGCTACTACCGCGAAAACCTGGAGAACCGGCGGGAACGGATCGCGGCGGTGCAGAAGCTGCTCTGCCGCGCCGCCGAGGCCGGGGACCGGGATGCCGCGCGGCTCTACGAACAGGCGGCGCGGGCCCTCGCGCGGACGGTCGGCGGCGTGCTGCGGCAGCTGGATTTCCCGGAGGGGGAGCCGGTGCGCGTCTCCTACTACGGCGGCGTCTACCGGGCGGGAGCGCGGATCCTCGCGCCGTTCGGGCGGCTGCTCGGCGAAATGGGCGCGGTCCGCACGCCGCCGGCGCTGCCGCCGCTGTGCGGGGGCGTACTGCTGGCCGCGCAGGCGGACGGGCGCGATGATCCCGCGGAGATCGCGGAGACCCTCAAGAGCTTTGAAGAAATGGAGCGGAAATGATGTTTACAATCGAACAGGAAATCTTTTCGCAGGACCGCGCCCTCGGGCGGACGGCGCGGTATTTGCAGGAATATGCCGGCGGCATCCGCGCGGCGCTCCGGGAGGACCGGCCGGAAAAGCTCGTCTTTCTGGGCTGCGGCTCGAGCTACATGCTCGCCGCTGGGGCGGCGCACCTCTTCTCCGTGCGGGGCGGGACGCAGGCGGTCGCGCTCGCGGGCGGCGAGGTGATGCTCGCCCCCGGCCGGTACGCCGGGCTCTTTGAGGGGGCGCTTGTGCTCCCGCTCTCCCGCTCGGGGGAGACGAGCGAGGTGCTGCTCGCGCTGGAGCGGATGAAGCAGCGGGCGCGCTTCCGGACGCTGGGGATCACCATGAAGGCGGACAGCAGCCTGCGCGGGCGGACCGACCTGCTGCTCGAGCTGCCCTGGGCGTTCGACGAGAGCGTCTGCCAGACGCGCACCGTCACCAACCTCTACGCGGCCCTGCTGGAGCTCTTCACGGTGTACAGCGGCGACGAAAGCCTCCGGGAGAGCCTTGGACGGGCGGTCAAGGGCCAGGGGGCGTGGATTTCCGGCCACAGCGGTGACTGCCGGCGGATCGCCTCCGTCGGCTGGGACAACGTCACGGTCCTGGCGGACGGCGAACTCTGCGGGATCGCCAAGGAGGGCGCGCTCGCCTTCACCGAGGTCTGTATGCTGCGGGGGGAATACTTCCGCCTGCTCGACTACCGGCACGGCCCGATCGTCGTGGCGGACGGCAAAAAGCTTGTCATCGCCGCGATGGGACCGTGGGAGGAGAGCTACCAGAAGCAGATGGTGGCGGATATCCGCAAACGCGGCGCCGCCGTGGCCGCGCTGGGCGCGCAGGAGGAGAACATCTGGGGCGCGGACTTCTATTTCCCCGTGCGGGGGATCGCGGATTACGCCGCGTGGGGCCTGCCGTTCATCGCGCTGTGCCAGATGATCGCCTTCTATAAGGCGGTGGAACGGGGCCACAACCCCGACATGCCCGACGGGCTGGACCCCTACATTTCGCTGGACTAGGCCGTGTGAAACGGCGCGGCGCTTGTGGAAGAGAGGAAGCCGATGAAAAAGTATGTACAGCTCTATCTGGGCGGGCCCGGGGGACGGGCGGTTTCGGAGGAGGCCATGCGCGCGGCGCTGGCTCCGATGGAACGCGCGGAGTCGTTTGCCGGCGTGATCGCCGGCTGGACCGTCCGGCCGGAGCCCTATCGGTGGCTGCGCCGTTTCACACGGGAGCGGGGGCTGAAGCTCTATCTCTGGCTCCCGGTCCTCTCGGAGTTCGGAGAGCTGCGCCCCTTCCGGGGCGTCGAGGGGTTCGGCGGAAAGCCGCTCGGCGGCGCGCGCTTCGACGGCGACGAGACGTTCGATTTCTGCTGCCCCACCCGGCGGGACACCGGGCGGTTCCTGCTGGAAATCTATGAGGAACGGTTCGCTTGGGCGGAGTTCGACGGGGTGTTTCTCGACCGCATTCGCTTTCCCGCCCCCTCGGCGGGGCCGCAGGCGCTCTTTTCCTGCCTCTGCCCCGCCTGCCGGGAGGCTTACGGGGCGGCGGGGCTGACGGAGGAGATGCTGCGTGCGTGCCGCGACCGCCTGCGGGCGGAGGAAAAGCCGCTCGGGATCGAAAGCCGCCGGGAGGGGCGCTACCGCTTTGCCGACCCGGCGTTCGCGTCCTATCTCGACTGCCGCGCCGGGCTGGTCACCGCCCTCGCGGGGCGGCTGGCCGACTGGTTCCACGAGCGGGGGCTCGCGGTCGGGCTCGATCTCTTTTCGCCGCTGCTCGCGCCCTTTGTGGGGCAGGACTACGGGGCCCTCTCCAAGAAGGCGGACTTTGTGAAGCCGATGCTCTACCGCTATACCGACACGCCCGCCGGGATCTTCTACGAGCTGCGGGGGATCGCCCGCGCGTTCGCGCCCGCCGGGCGGGAGGAGGCCTACTTCCGCGCGCTCTGCGAAGCGGCGGGGGCGCGGCCCGAAGAGGGCGGCGGGGCGTGCTTTTCCGCCGAGCTCGCGGCGGCGCGGGCGCTCTGCGCCTGCGAGGTGCTCGCAGGAATGGAGCTGCACACGGTCCCCGGGAGGCCGCCCGTCACGGCCGGCCAGGTCGGGGACAGCGTGAGGCGTGCGGCGCGCGGCGGCGCGGCGGGCGCGGTGGCCTCGTGGAACCTGCTGGCCGCGCCGGAGGAGACGGTCCGCGCCTTCGCGGAGATGCCAAAGGAGAAATGACCATGAAGCATACACTGGAATTCCGGGAAATCTGCAAATCCTTCGCGGGCGTCCGGGTGCTTGACCGGGTGAGCTTTTCCGTGGAGGGGGGCGAGGTGCTCGCGCTCGTGGGGGAGAACGGCGCCGGAAAGTCCACCCTGCTGAAAATCCTCAACGGCGACTACCGGCAGACGTCCGGAAGCTACCTGCTAGACGGGCAGGAGCGGCATTTTTCCAGCCCGCAGGAGGCGATCGCCGCCGGCATCGGGCTGATCTATCAGGAACGCCAGATGTTCCCCGACCTGAGCGTGGCGGAGAACATCTTTGTCGGCAACCTGCCCATCAGGGGCGGGCGGGTCGACTTTCCCGCCCTCAACCGGATGGCGCGGGAGCTGATCGCGGAATTCGGGCTGCCGCTGCGCCCGGGGGACAAGGTCCGGGACCTCTCGGTGGCGATGCAGCAGATGGTGGAAATCATGAAGGCCTACTCCCGGCGGCCCAAGGTGCTCGCCTTTGACGAGCCGACCGCCTGCCTTTCGGACAAGGAGGCGCAGGTGCTCTTCACGCTGATCGACCGGTTGCGGGAGAAGGGGCTCATCGTCATCTACGTTTCCCACCGCATGAACGAGATCTTCCGGCTCGCAAGCAAGATCGTCGTGCTCAAGGACGGGGAGTTCATCGCGGAGCACCGGGCCGCCGACACCGACGAAAACCGCCTGGTGGGCGAAATGGTCGGCCGTCCGGTGGGCGGCATGTTCAGCGGGCTCGTGCGCGCCGAACCGTCGGGGGAGGAGATCCTCCGGGTGCGGGGGCTCACCGGCAGGGGCTTTGCCGACGTCGGCTTCTCGCTGCGGCGGGGGGAGATCCTCGGGTTCTTCGGGCTTGTGGGCGCGGGGCGCACCGAGGTGATGCTCGCGCTCTTCGGGGCGGTCCCGGCCGAGGCGGGCGAGATCGAGTTGCGGGGGAAGCCCTGCCGCATCCGCCGCACGCGCGACGCGATCGACCAAAAGATCGCCTACTGCCCCGAGGACCGCAAGCAGCAGGGGATCATCCCGCTGCGGCCGGTGAGGGACAACATCAGCGTCGTGGTGCTCCGCGGGCTGTGCAGGGGGCCGTTCATCAGCAGCCGGCGGGAAAACGCCTTTGCGAGGGACTATGTGGAGGAGTTCCGGATCAAGACCTCCTCGATTGAAAAGCCGATCTACCAGCTCAGCGGCGGCAACCAGCAGAAGGCGCTGCTCGCCCGCTGGCTCTCCGCCAAGCCGGAGATCCTCATCCTTGACGAGCCGACCAAGGGCATTGACGTGGGGGCGAAGGCGGAGATCTACCGGATGATCTGTGACGTCGCAGCGCAGGGGGTCGCGGTGATCCTCGTCTCCTCCGAGCTGCCCGAGATCATCGGCCTGAGCGACCGCATCGTCGTGATGCGCAACCAACGGGTGGCCGGGGAGCTCGACGGGCACACCGCCACCGAGGAGCAGGTGCTGCGGTACGCAATGCTGGATAACAGGGAGGGAACCACTTGAAAGAGTCGAAACTGCGGGAGATGAGCAGGCGGGCGCTGTCCTCCAATCTGCTGGGGCTGTTCGTCGTCCTCATCCTGATGTGCGTCGTCTTTACCATTCTGAAGCCCGGCTTTCTCACCGGGAAAAACCTGCTGAACATTCTGACCGCCGCGTCGCTGAGCGGGCTGATCGCTATCGGCGAATCCTACCTCATCATAGCGGGCCAGATCGACCTTTCCCCCGGCGCGATCGCGGCGTTCGCGGGCGTCTTTTCCGCGCTGCTCGCCCAGCGGGGGATGCCGATCCTGCTGATCATCCTGATCACGGTGGCGGTGGGCGCGCTCTTCGGCGCGGTCAGCGCCTTCCAGGTGAACGCGCTGAAGATCCAGCCGTTCATCGCGACCCTCGCGGTCATGTCGATCGCGCGCGGGCTGGCCTACATCATCTGCGCGGGCAAGCCCGTCTTCATCAGCCACAACACCTATATCAAAATCGGCATCACCCGCATATTGGGGATCCCGCTGCCGGTGATCATCCTCGTGGTGATGTTCCTCGTCTGGGGCGTCGCGCTTTCCAAGACCCGCTTCGGCCGCAACGTCTACGCGGTGGGCGGGAACCCGGCCGCCGCCCGGCTGGCGGGCATCAACGCCGACGCGGTCAAGCGCGGGCTGTTCATCCTCTCCTCCTGCCTCGCGTCGCTGGGGGGGATCATCCTGGCCTCCCGCATGAACACCGGGCAGCCGGGCGCGGCGAGCGACGTCGACTTCGACGCGATCACCGCCTCGGTGCTGGGCGGCATCGCGATGACCGGCGGGACCGGCTCGCTCAGCGGGACCTTTTTGGGGGTGCTGATCCTCCAGGGGTTCAACAACGGCCTGCTGCTGCTCAACGTCTCCACCTTCTGGCAGGACGTTGCGCGCGGCCTGCTGATGATGTTTGCACTGACCTTCGACTTCTATAGAAAGCAGCGAAGGGAGGGGTAGCCCCATCCGATGTTCCCGCGAGGGATGACGATCAGATTCGTATTTTAAAACCCGATGTGGAAAGGAGAACGTAATGAAAAGAAAGCTCACCGCACTGCTCTTGACCCTCCTGATGGTGCTCGCCCTGCCGGCATGCTCGTCCGCGCAGCCCGAACCAGCCGCTCCAGAGGCCCCGCCCGCCAGCGCGGCTGACCCGGCCGGGGAAACCCCCGCGCCCGCCGAGACGCCCGCTTCCGGGGAGAAGATCAAGATCGCCGCGATCTACCGCGACATGACCCAGTCCTGGTTCATCCAGGAGGCGGCCGCCGCGACCGCCACAGCCGAGGAACTCGGCATGGAGCCGCTCATCGTGGGCGATTCGAAGGAGGACCCCTCCGTCTACGTCAACGTGCTGGACAACGTCCTCTCGCAGGACATCCAGGGGCTTATCGTCAACATCTGCGACCAGCAGCTGAGCAAGATGACCGTGGACAAGTGCGCCGAGGCGGGCATCCCCGTCGTGGCGGTCGACGTCCCGCTCATCGACGACGCGGGCAACTACCTCGCGCCCGCCATTGAGCTCGACTCCTACCTCTCTGGCAAGACGATGGGTGAATGGCTGGCCGACTACATCGGCAAAAACGAGCTGATGACCGAGCCGGAGACCACCGGCATGATGATCCTCGCGATGGAGAAGGTTACAAGCTGCGTGCCGCGCTCCGACGGGCAGTACGACGCCTTCAAGGCGGCGTTCCCCGAGTTCCCCGAGGAGAACATCATCCGCATCGACTACGGCGGCGGCTCGTCCGACGAGGGCTACAACGCGGCCGCGGCCACCATCACCGCCAACCCCCAGATCAAGCGCTGGTTCGTGACCGCGGCCAACGACGAGGGCGCGCAGGGCGCGACCCGCGCGCTCGAGCAGGCGGGCCTCGACAAGGATGCCGTCGTGATCGGCCTGGGCGGCTACCACGCGAAGGACGAGTTCCGCAAGGACTACTCCTGCTTCATCGCCTCCGCCTACATTCAGGCGTCGGTGCCCGGACAGGAGTCGGTGAAGGCGCTCTATGAGAAGATCGCCAACGGTACGCCCATCTTTGAGGAGTACAAGACGGATAAGGCCTACGGCGTCTATCCGTTCAGCGCGGTCATGGTGACGGCGGAAAACTTTGAAGAGATCATGGGCGAGGATGCGAAATAACGCGACGCCCCCAAAAAAAGGAGGGGGGGGGGGGGGGGGGGGGGGGGGGGGG